>CAZOMR010000052.1:0-15332 GCA_964580655.1 uncultured bacterium | reverse complement strand
AAGGGCGACTTCGTGGGCATTTTCATGCCCATGGTTGCAGAGATAGTAGCAGTGTTCTGGGCCTGCATGAAGATTGGCGCGGTTTTGATCCCTGTCTTTTCAGGCTTCGGGGCCTCGGCCCTGGCTACCAGGCTTGAGGATGCGGGTGCCAAGTTGTTGTTTACTGCAGACGGTGGGATACGGCGCGGAAAGCCGGTCGGTATCAAGGGTGAGGCTGACCGGGCGGTTGCCGAGGTGCCGAGCGTCAGACGGGTAGTGGTTTACAGGCGTACCGGCCAGGATGTGCCCATGAAAGCGGGCCGCGATGTGTATTTTGACGAGTGGCTCGGCGGCAAATCGGAAGAGGCCGAGACCGAGGTGATGAATAGCGAGGACATGTGCATGCTTCTCTATACCTCGGGCACCACGGGCAAGCCAAAGGGCACGGTCCACACCCACGGGGGCGTGATGGCCCAGGTGGCCAAGGAGGTGGGCTATGCCTGTGATGTGAAACCCGATGACATCTTCTTCTGGCCCACTGACATCGGCTGGATGATGGGTCCGTGGGAATTTATCGGCTGTCAGTTCTACCGCACGCCCTACCTGGTGTATGAGGGCACTCCCAATCACCCCGAGCCGGACCGGCTCTGGACTGTGCTTGAGGATCACAAGGTGACTGAATTCGGTATTGCCCCGACAGCTATCCGGCTGATGAAGGTTCAGCCCGATGAGAACGTGGAGCGCCACGATCTTTCGAGGCTCCGTCTTTTGGCTTCCTCAGGCGAGCCCTGGGACCCTGAGGCCTACATGTGGTTCTTTGAAAAGGTGGGCGGCAAACGCTGTCCCATCATCAACATCTCGGGGGGGACAGAGCTCATGGGTTGCCTGCTTCAGCCCTACCCGATCTACCCGCTCAAGCCCTGCACGCTACAGGGGCCTGCGCTCGGGATGGACATTGACGTGTTCGACGATGACGGCAAGCCCATCAAGGGCGGCATCGGGCACCTGGTCTGCAAAAAGCCCGGGCCGAGCATGACCAAGTCCTTCCATAACGACGATGAGCGCTATCTTGACACCTACTTTTCGCGCTGGGAGGGCGTCTGGTACCACGGTGATTGGGCGCATGTGGACGAGGATGGTTTCTGGTATCTGCATGGCCGGTCTGACGACACCATCAAGCTCGCTGGCAAGAGGACCGGCCCTGCCGAGATCGAGTCCGCAATCAATGAGCACAGCCAGGTCCAGGAGAGCGCGGCTATCGGCGTGCCCCATGACATCAAGGGAGAAGCCGCGGTCGCCTTCGCGGTGCTCAAGCCCGGGGCCGAGCCCTCCGAGGATTTGCGCAAGGAGATATTTGACCTGATAGTGGATAAGCTCGGCAAAACCCTTAAACCGGACAAGTTGCTTTTCGTCAAGGCCCTGCCCAAGACCAGGTCAGCAAAGATCGTCAGGGGCGCTATCAGGAGAAAGTACCTTGGACAGGACCCGGGAGACCTGTCATCGGTGGAGAACCCTGATGCGATCGAGGACATTACGAGGGCGGTCTAGTCTCTATCACCTCAGGCGGAATGCGAAGAACATGGAAGCGTTTCCACGGCGGACATAAAGCCTGACCCATTGGCCTTTGCGGAGAGATTTGACTATCCTGTTAAATTCCTCGGTGTTTCGTATTGTTCGGTTCCCGATTTTCTGAACAAGGTCATTGGCCTCTATCTTGCCTGCGGCCGGGCTTTCCGGGTCAACCGATATTACGAGCACCCCTGCGTGTCCCTGATACCCGAGCCGTTCCGCCTCGGAACCGGACAGGTCTTTTACAGCCAATCCAAGTATGTTTTCCGGGGATATGCCGCTTGATGATCTACGGGCAAGCTCTTCCCTTCCAGGCATCTCTCCCAATTTCACCCTTTTTGCAATGATTTTTCCCTCGCGGAGAATTTTTACCTCCGCCTTTCTGCCCACGCCAGAGCTCGCCACTATAGGCGGAAGATCGTTGGAGTCAACTATCTCATGTCCGTCGAATTCAAGGATGATGTCCCCGGGTTCAATACCAGCTTCTCCCGCTGGTCCGCCCTTTACTACCTCCGCCACCAATGCGCCCTTTGCCTCCTTCATGCCGAAGGATTCCGCGAGATCAAGGCTGACCTCCTGGATAACCACACCGAGCCAGCTCCTTGTGATCTTGCCTTCTTCCTTGAGCTGGGGAAGAAGCATCTTGGCCAGGTTGATGGGGATGGCAAACCCGAGGCCGACATTGCCCTGTCCCATTCCCGGAGATACTATCAGGGTATTGATCCCGACCACTTCTCCGGCCAGGTTGATCAAGGGGCCTCCGGAGTTTCCGGGATTGATGCTGGCATCAGTCTGGATGAAATCATCGTAATTCCCTACGCCCAGTCTTCGTCCCTTTGCGCTCACCACACCCACGGTCAGGGTATGCGTGAAGTTGAAGGGACTGCCGATGGCGGCCACCCAATCTCCGACCTGGAGTTTGTCAGAGTCTCCAAGCGCCACGGTGGGCAGGCCCTTTGCGTCAATCTTTATCAGGGCAATCTCGGTCTCCGGGTCTGCACCAACCAACTTGGCTTCGTATTCCCTTTTCTTCTCCATGCCTACAGCAACCTTTATCTCGTCTACCCTGGCAACGACATGGCGATTGGTAACGATGTATCCATCCTCGGTGAGGATGAAGCCGGAGCCTGCGCCTTGCTGTTTGAAGTCGCGAGAGGGCTGGCCGAAGAACCAGAAGAACTCATTCGGCGCGTTCCGGAACAAGGGAGACTTTACGGTTCGCGTGGTATAAACCGTGACAACTGCCGGGTTGACCCTTTCAGCCAGCGGGGCAAATGACGGAAGGAGGGAGCGGGATACCATCCTTTCGGAGGATTCCCTCCAGAACGGCCTGGAGCTCGCGGCGGCCAGGCTGATTCCGGCTAGAAAGGCAAGGGCAAAGCCCATCCCCAGGTAGAAAGAAATTTTTCTTTTCCGATCTCTTTGCGCGCTTGGTCTCATGTTATTTCTCCTTGCTAAGTTCAACATATTTTATTTTAAGGTCAAAAAGCAGGTTGTCAAGAAGGTCTGCCTCCTCCTGAGAGAGATTTCCCCGGGTTTTTTCCTTTATGAGGTTAAGGAGATCAATGGTCTGCTTGGCCAGTGGCAGATTTTTTTCAATACCATCGGTTCCGGGTACCTGGATCAGGCCTAGATGAATCAGGGCCGAGGTATTTAATGAAAGCAAGAAAGCGGGAAAGGTTATCTCAGGGAGCTCTGTAGGCGTAGGCGGCTTTTCTTGTGTCTCTTGCTTTTTCTCTTTCCGGGCCGGAGTCTCAGAAACCGGCTTTTCTTTCTCCGGCTCACCCGGCTCCATGCCCACCCGGCGGTCTCTGACCTCAAAACCCGGCTTCTTTTTATCCTCGCTCATTCTTAATCCTCCTTATTCGAGATCGAATCTCCCGAAGAAGTTCCTCTAATCCCTGATGTGTGCGACAACCACCAAGGCACCAAGACACCAAAATTATATATTTAAAATCTTTCTTTGTGCTCTTGGTGTCTTTGTGGTTCATTCTTTGTTTAACCACCAAGGCACCAAGAATATATATAAACCCACAAGCCCGTGTAATCAGGTATTACGAACTTCTTTATCTGGATTGAAGCTCATGTTTACAGCTTCTTCATAAACTCTCTTGGCTTGGCGGGCCTGCTTGACTGTTACTTCCCTGCCTCTAGCAATCCTCTTGCCAATACTGTAAAGTAGACCTCTTTCCCACCCCTGAAAATAATCATTTAACTTTGCCCAATGTGAAAGGGCAAACCAAACTTTAGCTTCTATGCCTTGCACGAAATCAATCATAGCTTTCTCTTCTTCAGTAGAAGGTTCTGTCTGTGCTTGGGAACTTTTTATCCTCTTAACGGAGGATTTTTTCTCCGACAGACTCCCAGTTGATCCAGTTTGTGGGGCCTGTTTTTTGTCCTCCAGAAAGTCGAATAATTTAGTTTCGACTGGAGAAGGAGTTAAGCCAGCTTTTTCTGGAAACAACTCATTGCTAGATTCTTCTGCAATCTCTCGGTCTTCATCCTGAATGTTTTCTTTCTCATCATGGCTGCCTATCTTCTCTTCATCTATATTGGCAACATGTCCATCCAGTACTATTGAACCTTTACTTTCCAGGGAAATAGGTTTTATGCCCATTTTGTCAAGTTGCTCCCATAATGATTCCAATGCCCTATTCCTGTTACTATAGTATTGGCCACCTTTAACGCGCCAGAAAGTCCATCCGCACCTTTCCAATATTCTTTGACGTTGAAGATCATTCTCAAACTGTTCAATTCCATGAAATTCATCACCATCACATTCAACTGCAATTTTATTCTGAATTCCCTCAATGACTAAATCAATTTTATAGCTACCAACCCCGTACTGTGGGATAACCCGATAGCCTCTATCAATTATCTCAAGAAAAATATCCACCTCAAACCAGCTATCAAATGGTGCAGATGCTTTCATCCTGTCCCGTCGAGCGATCTTTGCCTGCTCACGTATCTCTTTTAAATCTTCTTCAGGTATTGGTGTCAACTGCTTTTGAGGATTCAGATAATAACTTAGCAACGAGTATCTCATACATTGCTTGTTCAGGTCATCGAGAGTAACAGAGTGAAATAGCCATACCTGGTCTTTTGCACGACTAGCGGCTACATTAAATCTCTGCTTGGCATCCTTTTTAGTTAATGGCCCTATCTTGCGATTATCTGCAGCAACCATGCTGAGAAATATCACATCTCGCTCGTCCCCTTGGAAATCTCTCGAGTCACCGCAAATAATTCTTCTTCTCTCTATCTCTTCAATCTCTAATCGCTTAATAATTAAATCTTCAATAAGTTTTGCTTGTGCTTTCCCCTGCAATGAAATCACCCCCATTGATTTATTTTTATAATGAGGGTCCTTGCAACATGCAACTATCGCATCAACTATTTTGTCCGATTCTGGTTTATTTATTACATTCTGTCCCTCTCCTTCCCTGTACCCACCATGTACATATTGGGGAACAATGGGGCGTAGTCTTTGAGCAGGATATTGGCGGAGGGGAATGAGTGGAGAATTTCTATAACAAAGGTCATTGCTGAATCGTATTATTTCCGGCATGCAACGGAAATGTTCTCTAAGGGGGATACGGCTTTTAAATAACATCGCACCATAGTCGAAAAGGCTCGTTTCAGCGTCGAAATTTTCTCCAAGTGGGATATCTGAAAGATAGCGCTGAATTAGTTGAAAAACAAGACCCCTATCAAGGCCCACAGGATCAGGACTTATCTGTTCATCATCCCCTACAATTATCAGCTTTTTAGCAAGATAAAATAATACTAAAGATTCCGGACCACATTGAGATGCCTCATCCACTATAACCACATCAAACATGTATGGACTTGGTGAGACAGTATCAAACAATCTATGAAGAGGCATCACCCATGCAGGTATAGAGCTCCTGCATTCATCCAGGTTTTTTTGTGCTACTTGACGATAATGTGGAGCATACTTGCCAGCACCTTTGCCGATTTTTTTAATTGCTTGTTGCCATCCCACAAGGTGGCTACGTTCACTATCCGTCAACCTATCAAAGAAAAAACCCCAAGCTTTTGTAGAAGCAAGGGATGATATAGTGTCTCTTATATCTTTTGTAAGTCTCCGCGATTTTTGTTCCAATTCTTCAACAACCTGCTTGTCTCCTATGCCCTTAAGCCAGCTTCGAGCTCTGGCCCAGTTCCATGCTTCAACAATTTTTATAAGTTTTTCATTCCAGATTGGATCGTCTGGATTGCTAGACAAATTCTTAATGAGTGTTGGGGCAATAGGCTTGAGTTTTGATTCCAAATATTTCAAACGCTCACATGTATTCTGATTGGCCTCTAGCCCATTTAAAGTTTTAATTGCATTTGCATAAATCTCGGGATCGCGTGAACGGCCTGCTTTTGCAACATCTTTACAAACAGGATGACCATCAGGGATTAGGGCAATCTTCTCCGCATGCACTGCAAATTCATCCATTTGCTCTTTTGCTTCATCGAGCTTGCTTTCTGCAATAGCTAGATCACAACAATCAATTATTTCGTTCCTAACTTCTGAATTATTCCAATCTAAATCAGGCAGCCCTTTTATTTCTTTAATTACCTCTTTCACTCTCTCGAGCTTAGGTCCAATTTCCAATACTGATTTAAGGGCTTTTAAATTTTCTGTCAATTCAGACACTTGGACAGATAATGCAGCCTTTTTAAGCTCTACCTTGCCTTGCCAAAGTTTCCAGAGGCATTCGATCTCATGCTCTATTTGAAGGCGCTCTATTAATTGTTTTAATAATTCAGGATTATCACATAATCTACCGGCGACATGTGCTGATTTCTTAATATAACGACAACGAAATACCACTTTATCCATAAAATGGTTTATTCTGAAAAATTTACTTGACTCAAGAAATGTTTTCAAATCGGTTGCATCAGCAATTATCTTGGAGCGAGGAACCCCATCCGGAAGGATGACTTCAACTTTTTCTATCTCGCGCGTTTTTTCAATCAATCCTTCGAGGGCTTCTTCAGTATCAGTGTATAGCGTTTGCCAAAGCTGCCCCTGATCTGTAAGCATTTCATATACCGCATTTTCGATCCATAAGAATGGATGTTTTTTTATGCTCTCTATAGCCACACTGAGAGATTGGACAGCATTTTTAAGGTTATAGAGCCTATCAATTCGTGACTCATACAGTTTCTTATAAGTACTTGAACTTCTGACGCTTTTATGCTTCTCAACTGTTGTAATTAGCGATTTTTCTGTATTAATTAGATTATAAAATTCTTCAGCCGTAAGCAGTTCCTCAGTAGAAGGCCTTTTCATGTTAATTGCTGATTGGGTTGAATCATCCATTTTCTGATAACATTCACGAAGCTCAGAAAAATTTTCTGCGCTGAAAGGAATTTCACTCTCAGGAGGAATTTCATCTTCAAACCATTCATATTCAGATTTTTCAGATTCTACTCTTTGTGCAATCCGTTGCGCTGTTCCATGATAAGCTCCACCTGCAACTTCTTTTTCTTTATGTTCTCTAGTGTCCGCTTCTCTGTGTTTTCGTAATTCAGCATCACATTCAACTTGTTCGCGGCGGACTTTTTCCAGTCGTTCTTCAAGTTTCTCAATGATGCTTTGATTCTTTTTTCCATCCCAGTTAGCATACTGATTAGTAATAGCTGAAACGCTATTTTGCAAATTACTTAAAGCTTCTCTATCATTACCGAGAATACTTACGCAAAGAGGGCGTAAGTCTAGAGGTAGTTTTTCTTGTAATACATTAAGAGCTTTTGGTGTATGGGCTGTTACGAGAACACACTTGCCACTCGCAAGCAAATGGGAAATCAGATTGGCAATGGTATGTGATTTACCAGTACCTGGGGGACCTTGCACCAACACCCCTTTGTTCTTATTGAACTTTTCAATTATTTCCATTTGTTCTTCATTTGTGGGTAAAGAAAAGTAAGGCTCAGATGGTAGTTCCACAGATACTTCATCATCTTCTCTAATATCCTCTCTGTCTGTAGATTCGGCAGTTGTTAAAAGTTTTATTCCATCAGGAACCTTATCGCTCTGTTCAAGCTGTCCAATTATTCTTTTTACAATCTCTTGAAAAGATCTGGCTGAACGTTTACGAAGAATAAGAGCAGGAGCAAAAGTTGCTTCAGGTATCCCACTTATACTTTGATGTCTTTCCAAATTCGGCTCATATCTCCCTCGATGGTCTAAGGACTGAACATATGAACGAACTATTGTATTTATAATATCAAAATCCCATACTTTCTCTGAAATTTCATAACGCTTTTTAATTAAATCGTCTCTAACGGAGTCGGAAGGCCCTTGTGTCGGTTCAAATATTTCGTCCTCAATTGTAAGATTTGCGCCATCTCCTCCTGGCTGGACTATAAAAGTGGCCCGATCCGCATCAAAAGAAATTGACGCCTGGGCCGAAAGAAGATGTCGGCGAATAGAATGGCCACCATCTACATTCCAAGTAAGGTATCCGAGTCCTAATACTAGCTCATATTGCTCAGCTGATCTCTCCAAAAACTGGTGTATGGAAAAAAGTTTGTAATATGCATCTTGGATCGTTTTCCACTTTTTGTTCTTCTCCGACCACATCTTCCATTTATTTTCAAGGTAAGTTAACCATGCTTTACTTACATTAGGATGATTTTCAAGTCTCAAAATATTGGGCTCGCCAGACGGCTCCTCTTCTTCTAACAAAGCTTCGTCCTCCGGAGGCCTTTCAATTATTTCTTCATACAAAGTGGGTTCTTTAGAGGAGTCAACTAGTTCTTGCAGATTTACCCAATCTCTACAGACTTTTGGAACAGAGGGACACCTGGGTTCTGGTTGGCGTTTTATTACAATCCACTCTTCTGAGTTTTTATCATCCTCGTCAAACCATGCACGGGTGAAGCAACCATGTTCTCTAGGAATCTCAGACAGCCACAAAATCTGCTCATATTTCTTACTCGAGAGAATGTCATAAACTGGCCTATTCCGAAGCTTGGCAAGCTCCTCAAGGTACTTGAATAAATTAATCGATCTAGACCTAAAGTCCTCTAACTCCATAATTTGTAACCCAAATTAATATACATCACGATGGTCAACAATAGCAAGGATATTACCAATAGATTATTCTTCTTTGTGCTCTTGGTGTCTTTGTGGTTCATGTATAAGAGACTAAAAAAGGTTGAGTTCAAAGAATTCCTCAATTGCTGTAAAAAGATAAACGAAAAGATATGCCACGAGAACTCCAAGAAGGACCCATCCGGGCCAGGGGCGAGGTGCTTTTTCAAGTCGGTCCATCTTCAATCCTCTTCCGGGGGCACGGATGGATGGGTTTTTGATAATGAGTCTTCCTCATATTTCCCTTCCAAATCAGGGCGGTCTTTCAGAAAACGCTCATAATCTTTCTGATTTATGATTCCCTTTATCAAATTGCGCTCAATCAGGCGATTATCGAACAGATCATCCTTTTTTTCCATGTTAATCTATTCCTCCTTCTGATCCCGCGATCGCATCAGGGCTTTCTTCATTGAAAAGAAGAGTTTTTTGTCCGGAGGCAAGTTGTAAATGATGTCTTCATTATATAGCACTAACTGGTTTCCAAGTTGATCAAGAACATAGGTATTGCCAAGATCATCAGGCCATCCGACGGCTAATTGATAAAGTGGCTTTTCCTCATAATAACATTTTATCACCGCGCGAGGAGGCTTGAGGCCCCGGGCTGGAAGCGAGAGGGTCTCCTGATAGATGTATCTTTGAAATTCCTTTTCCTGGAAGGGTTTGATGACAAACCGCACGAACCGCCTGGGAAAGGTGTCATCCGAGTATCCTATAACCCTCCAGGTTCTTGTGCCCCGGACAGGCGTGATCGCATAGTTATTTTCCGGTGATGCCGGGAATTCAACCTCTATCCGGGAGAAGTCCTCGTAGATATGCCCCCTGATTAGTTTGTGAACCCTAAAATCATTGTCCACCTGTCCGGCAAATGCCTGATAAGGAAATTTGAACACCTCCGAACGGCTTTGCTCCCGGGCGTAGATATATACTTTTTCATCATCACTATCGCCGAAGAGCACCGTGATGCGATCGCCGTTTTCCGCGGTCAGGCGCATGATAACCCGGGGCTCGTCAAGGCCGAAAGCGGCATAATTGTCATTATCAATGTCAATCACCTCGTAGCTGATTTGATTGTTCAGGCTCATCAGAAAGCCTTCTACAGCTCTGCTGTCCGCTTGCTCTTGAAGCGGCTCCAGTATGTTCCAGGCCGATCTTCCCTGCGGGGTGACCTGTCTCGCAAGCACCGGATTGATGGCTTGCGGAAATTCCTGCTTCAACCTCTCATCCACGATCTCAATGGCGAATTCAGTAATACTCTCATAGGGATAAAGTAGAAGTATCTTCAAGCGAAAGCTGTTCAAGTCCTTACCCAGGTACATGGAGATACCGCGCCTGACCAGGAAGACTTCGTTGTGTCCTTCCTCTCTCGTGTAGATTCGATCTAAAGAGGGGTTTAGCTTGCCGAAGTAAAAAGTTCTCGGTCGGGACTGGCCTGCCAGTTCCATGGTGATTTTGCAGGGCGGGGGATCCAGGTCATAAAGAGAGAGGTCCTGAGGGTTCTCATCAACAATCCGTTCCTCTTTTGATTCCGCTATTTCATCAATGAATAGCTGGACTAAATCGCGATCCGCAGACGCGCGGAAAGGCTCGACTATCTCCCACCATCCGGCCTCGTCTTTTTGAAAGGCTATCTTCCCGAATTGATTTTCCAGGGTCAGCCTCTGGAGCAGACTTGGGTCAGGAAGAAGCCAGGGAGAGGACCCCGGGGATGGAGCCTGGGAATCCGGAGACCGCTCAAAGATAAAAAGATAAATACCCAGAAGGAGAATCAACAGGAGAAGGATAAATGGCGTGAGGTATTTGCTCTTCATCGTCTTCTCCACCATATGCTGACACCGAGAATCAAGAGTAATTCCGGCAGGATCAACACCGAGGCATAAAAAATCAAATTCGTCTGCCTCTGGGATAAAAAGATCCTGCTGGCGGAACGCTTCTTTGGTCGAAGATGAATCATTTTCTCTTCTCCCGCCATCCAGTTGATAGTATTCATGGCAAAGTGGAAATTGGAATAGGTCTCGATATAAGCATTACGCAGAAAGAGAGAATTCCCCACCACTACCAGCCGTGTCTCCTCCCGCCGCTTACCAGGGACTCTTTCCCAGGCTCGTAATGACTCCCTCCATGACCTGGCCACTGCCACGACGAATGGGCCACGTCTATCCTCAGTGTCAAAGTGGATATATTGCTTTTCAAAGAGTTCACGGGTATTTGTTTCCAAAAAGCTCTTGTCGCTTGTAGATACCAGGTCGGTCCAGGTGCCGGCCTCCGGACCCTCTGTTACCTGGAAAAGCGGCCGCGGTTGAGGAAAGACCAGGACTTTATTTTCAAGACCATGGGTTACAGGGTGTTCCTTGAATTCCTTGCAAATAGGCGACAGCCCAAGGACATCGCGGCGAAAGCTGAAGGAAGGGTCCACAACGATGCCGCTTGCGGGGATAATTCCATATCCCTGGAGGAAAGGTTCCAGACGGGTGATAAAGGGCTGATAGTTTTTTTTGAAAAGGGGGTCAAGCAAAAACATTACATCCCCCCCCTGGGTAATGAAATAATCGAGAGCATCAAGCTCTGGTCCGGGAATTGGCAAACGAGGTCCCGCGATGATCAAGGCCGCGGCGTCTTCCGGGACATGCTCAGCGAGGATAAGTTTTTCCAGACGGTAATTCTGATGCCGCAGGGAGTCTGCAAGGATGGAGATTCCGGTTTTATTTTTATCCTCGATGTCGGCTTCCCCGTGGCCTGTAAGGAAGTAGATCACCGGGGATTCTTCCCGCATCACCTTGATCAGGGCATTGGTGATGTCCGCTTCATCGCGTTGTGTGATTAAGGTGGTTTGCCCCTTGTATTTAAAGACAATACTTCCTGCAACCAGGTATTCAATTCCCTCTCTGGCCACGATCTCCGGATGTCGGTCCGGGTCTACAAAATCGAGCTTGATCTTGTCGGAATTCTCCTGGTAGAGTTCCAGCCGCCGTCTAGCCTCGTTGAATCTGTCATGCTGGAAAAAGGCGGTAACTTGCACCGGGCCGGGTAATCCTTCCAGGATGTCGAGTGTTTCACTGGAGAGGGTATATAGTGATTCAGCGGTCAAATCAAAAGAAGAGTCATGGCGGATAACAAGGTAGTTGAGCATGATGAACACTACCAGGAGAAGAAATATCCTGAAGAAGGCCCCGGAACCGACGCGGGCTATGCGCCGGGCGAAAAAGATTTTAATATCTGGCAGATTGCTGAGGATGGCGACAACGACGAGAAATCCACCGATCGTCAGATGAAGGGAGATGAAGAGCGAACCTTGCTGTTGAATCAGCCGTGATAACAGTCCGAGACCAAGGATACAAGCGCCGATCCAGCCGATGATCTGGGTGGTCTTTTTCACCTTCTCTCGCCCCCTAGCCAACGCGGGATGATGCCGCGGAATACCTTGTGACAAACAGGAAGAAAATAATCAAAGATAGAAAATAAAAAATATCGCTGAGTCCGATCAAGCCGGTGGTAAAGCTGTCGAAGTGCTCGTATAGAGACAGTTCCCAGATGACCCTGCCAAAATCTATCGGGACAGAAAAGATTCTTATCCTGCCTACGGTTCCTGCCGCGAGGCCGATAGTGAAGAAGAACATTTCAAGAACCGCGCAGAAGATGAAAGCGACAATTTGATTCTCTGTGAGTGAAGAGGTAAAGATGCCCATTGCGGCGAGAACAAAACCGAGTAGAAAGAGTCCCAGGTAGCCGCCCAGGATGGGCCCCATATCCGGCTGAGACCCGTAGTGATATATCAGGGCTGGAAAGATAGCAACCGGTATCAATAAAACGCTGATGAGAACCACAGAGGCCAGATACTTGCCCAGCAGGATATGACTGGTGCGAAGCGGAGAGGTAAAAAGCAACTCCTCGGTCTTCAACTTCTTTTCTTCGGCAAACAGCCGCATGGTGATAGCAGGAATCATTATGATGAATAAGACACTCAGATTCTTGTATAAAGGAATCATTAAATCATCCGCCAGTGTCCATTCCCGAATAATCTGGCCTCCCACCATATATCCCTGCTGGATAGTGGTGATGCGGATGAAGCGCTCAAGCAGTTGATAAAAGAGCCAGCCAGAAAGCAGGGCAAACCCGGTGAGAACAATGTATGCGACCGGGCTCAAGAAATAGGCCTTCAGTTCCTTGACAAAGATGACCCAGATCGCTCTCATGTCTCCTGCCCCGAATCTTCTGTTCCGGGTTCATCCAGGGCCGGCCCCTGCCCGATCAGCCGCAGGAAGACCTGCTCCAGGTCCTTTCCACGGGTAAGATTTTCAAGAGAATCATCCACCATGATTTTTCCACGATGTATAATGATCGCCCTCTGACATGTGAGGGTAACCTCCGGAAGGATATGAGTACTGAGTATAATCGTGTGATCCCCTGCCAATCCCCGGATAACATCGCGTAACTCCGCATTCTGGCGCGGGTCAAGGCCGATGGTCGGTTCATCCAGAATCAACACCGGCGGATCATGAATCAGGGCCTGCGCAAGCCCGGCTCGCTGGCGATAACCCTTGCTGAGCTTCTTGATCTGGCGGGCCTTCATCTCATCAAGGGAGCAAAGGGAGATCGCTCGTTCAACCCGCTCATCAACTTCTGCCTTTTTTACACCCTTGATCCGGGCAACAAATTCCAGATACGACTGCACGGTCATATCATTATATAACGGCGGATGTTCCGGCAGGTAGCCAATCTGCTTTCGCACCTCCATGGCCTGCTCCTGCACATCAAAACCCGCAACCCTGGCCCTGCCGCTCGTCGCAGACAGGTAAGTGGTGAGAATGCGCATGGTCGTGGTTTTGCCGGAGCCGTTCGGACCAAGAAAACCAACTATCTGGCCCTTTGAAATCTTAAACGAGATGTCCTCGACCCCCAGGATATCCCCATAATATTTTGTCAGATGCTCGACTTCAATCATGTCCTGCAGATCCTCCGGAAAACCCGGTCTTCTCCTACCCGATATAATGGAGGGGCAAGGTAGTATAATATATAACACTATCCCGCTGAATTCCCAAAAGCACACTCTCCATCTGCCGATTTTTGACCATGACCCGCCTGAAATGTTCCGGGCCTTCAATCCAGTATTGATTAACCTTCAAAATGATGTCCCCGGCCACAAGACCTATCTGGCCAGCGCGGCTTTTAGGATTGACCCGGCTGATCTTCACCCCGCGAGGACAGGGCCCGGAGCCGATTTCGATCCCCAGTTGGTTCCGGATCAATTCATCAGCCAGGGAGAGCGGGAAAACCGAGGCCTTGACTTTTATTTGCCTGTCTCCGCCCCTGGAAAAGATTTTCAGTGTGACCAGGTCATTGACGGTGATCTCCCGAAGAAGGTCAATATAGCCCGCCATATCTCTTATAGAACTGCCATCCAGGCTCTCCAGGATTTCGCCAGCCTCTATACCGGTTGAATGCGCCGGACTGCCCTCCTGAATGTGGAAGATCAAGACCCCGCCCTGACCGGTATAGTTCAAAGAGGCTCTCAGGGATGGGGTTAATTCCTGAACCGAGAGTCCGAGCCAGCCTGGCTGGACTTCACCGTATTTGATCAGATCATCAACGATCCTTCGAGCACGGTCAATGGGAATGGCAAAACCAATGCCCTGGGCCTTCTGGTAGATAGCAGTGGTGATCCCGACCAACTCGCCTTTGATGTTCAGAAGCGGGCCACCTGAGTTACCGGGGTTGATGCAGGCGTCGGCCTGGATAAGGTCTTGATATACCCGGTCATCCAGCCGCAGTGTCCGGTGCAAGGAGCTGATCACTCCCGTGGTCAAGGTGTGGCCCAGACCAAAGGGATTGCCGATCGCGATAACTGTCTCGCCTATCATCAGGTCCTCGGAATGCCCCATCTCCAGACAGGGCAAAGCAGACCGCGCCTCAATCCGAAGTACTGCCAGGTCCGAACGAACATCGGAACCTATCACCTCCGCCTCATACTCTGTCCCGTCCTCTAATTGCACCAGAACGGCCACCGTGTTCATTACAACATGCTCATTGGTCAGGATGTGTCCCCTCGAATCTATTATCACACCAGAGCCTAAACTCGCCTCCGGATATTCCTCTCTGCCTGTCTCGATTCCGAAATCACGAAAGAAATCCTTGATAAACGGATTAGCAGGAAATCTATAAAAGGGATTCCGATAGGCCCTGGGAACCGGAACAGCCCGAATGCTGACCACCGCGGGGCTGACAGCGCGAAAGACCTTTACTACCGCGTTCTCCCTCTCGCTCGGCGCACTACGGCAAGATGAAAAAATCAGCTCACCCAAGGCAACTGCGAGAAATATCCATGCCATCTCTAGAAAAATAGAGAATAACTTGAAACGCCTCGCCATAGGCTCTTTCCGCTTCAAATTAATCATAGTTAATGCCCAGGCCCAGTATGGCCCAGACCAATCCAATAACTATCAAGAGATAACTAAAATCTGGAACAAGAAAAAAATCATGGGAAGAATGAACCTCAAAGACTCGGTATATCAAAGCCGAAAGGGACATCATCATACCCAATATCGAAATAAGCCATTTCATCCTTTCCAAATTTTCAGACCTTTATTCTAGCCCAGGTCTGTATAAAAATCAAGGCATCCAGACTGGGTGTGCGACATATTTGGTGAATCATTTTTTTAACCCCTTTTTTGGGTTT
>CAZOMR010000051.1:0-15470 GCA_964580655.1 uncultured bacterium | reverse complement strand
ATTCTGGGAGCAAAAAGCCGCCAACGGCTAAAACCCCCTTTTATGTCGCAGGCCCGAAACTTTCGAAACTTTTCCCCGGGGCGAAATCGGTCAATGCGGGGTTCTAGTCCTAATTATTCATGAATTTCTTAAAAGATTATCTAACCAACTAAAACTAAAGCAAATTCCAAAACCCTCGCATAAACACCCTGCATTTTGTATGTTTTAACATTTCTTTTTATTTTTAATCCCCTGTGCCCCCTGCGCCTCTGTGGTGAATAATCCGGCCTAGAAGACCCAGTTGGCCTGGAGTATCCATCCTCCGGGTATTTCGTCTGAGAAGCCGTATTCAAAGGTTGCCATCACCCCTGGCGGGATGTGCATCCGGATGCTGATGCCGTATCCGGCATGGAGATCGTTGTCCCAGCTATCCTCGTCAAACATATCGTCCATGACCATGCCGAGGTCATAGAAGAGGGCCATGTCTGTGAAGCGCCAGTAGACCCATCGGTATTCAAGGCTTAAGAGCGCAATGTCGTTATCGCGGAATCGCGAGGAGTAATATCCCCGGTGGGTTGAGCTTCCGCCCATAGCCATGAGTTCGTAAAAAGGGACATTCAGAATGTCCTGGCTTTCGTATTCTATCTCTTCGGAAATGATGCGCCCGAACCGGATTCTACCCGCCAGACTCCTGTGCTTTTCCGGCCCGATGAACTTATTGAGAAAAGTCCGCCGGGGAGAGGCCCAATCGTCAAAGAAAAGAGGGTTTAGCCAGCCTGGCTCGGCATAGGCGCGCATGTCCAGCCAGAGTTTGAGGTAGTTAAAGTCGCTTCCCATCTCCGGGCCCACTCTCTCGAATTTGATCTCCTGGTAGTTGCCGCGGTGCGGGCACTGGTAGTCGTCGCGGAAGTCGCGGTAGAAGCTGACAGCAATACCATTGGATACCCCTCCGTCATGCCCGTATAAAGGGCCGCCCCAGCGCACACCAATCAACTCATCATCAAAGCCGAAGCGCTCCTCGTAAGAGGGTGCAGACTTGATGCCGCGGGCTTTCTGGCCCGGGTCTACCTCTACATCGCGGTAAAATATCTGGGTGTTCATGCCGTAGTGATCCGCGAAGTGTTTGCGGAATGTGACGAAGGCCTCGTAGCGCTTCCACCAGTAAAGGGTTTTGTGATCCTTCTCCGATTCATTGCCTATTCCGTAAAAGCCCTCTGAAGGAAACTGCTGGAACTGAGCAAATATGCGGAAGTCCTCGACAAAGGAAACGAACTGGAGTTTTTGGAAGTCAATCATATACCAGTGAAAGTTCCTGTCCGAGGTTAGTGTAAGAAGGTTGAAGAAGACTCCGGTGCGGAGAAAGTCCACGTCAGCGTATGATATGCCGATGCCGTTTCCGAGGTAGTATGGATCGAGCATGAAGCTCGGTGCGAAGAACCGTGTTGCGACTACTTTTTGCTTCTTCGGGGCCATTGGCGGACCGGGCTTTTGTTCGGGTTTGCGGGTGTCAGGTCTTGGCGCTGGCGTGGGTGGAAGCGCTTTAGCCAGATGATGATTGATGGCGACCTGGAGCGGGTCCTGATACATGGCCAGGTAGTCGTCTTCTCTGCCCGGCTGATGAGGGCCTGGGCTGAAGAGGTATGCGAGCCGGAATGGCACGGGCTTCTTGCCTGTCCGCTGGAGGTGTCGGACAATGAAGCCGAATTTTCCGAACATGCCGCGTTCTTCTTCCGGGGGGTCGCCCTTGTATTCCGCATCAGCATAATAGAGGTCCGGGTACAGGATTTTTTCCGGTGAAAGCCCTTCTTGAGAGGGAATTTGAAGGTGAGAGTAAATTGTGCCGTGTTTGCCTGAAGCCGCGACCCAACCAGTAGGACCATAGTCAAGGTCAAGTTCCTCCTGATCCAGGATGCCATCAATGGTGACACCAGCCGGGTTATTCTGGCTGAAGAATTTCATTCCCTCGGACTCGTGGCTCATGTCCAGGGTAAGCTTGTAATTGGCATCGTTTATGTTTCCCCAGTAAACAGGAGTCCGGCTCATCAGGGTAATCTCCACATGGTCCGGGTAGTAGATGACCCTGTTAATCACCCGCACCTGGGCATTGAACCATGTCTCGAACACGGTCTCCATCTCCTTGATGATCCTTATCGGGCCGATCTTCATGCCTCTCAGGAAATGCTGGTAATCATCATTCGTAAGCTCATAGGCCACGACTCCCATTACAGCATATAGTTCTATCTCCATTTTGAAGGCATCAAGCAGGTCCGGGCTCTCCTGGCCGTTCCGCCGGATATAGAGCCGGTCAAATACCATGGGGTTCTCGTCAGGATAGCCGAGGCGGTAGCTTTCGGATATAAATTCATTCAGCGCTTCGCCGAAATAGACATACTGGCAGTCAGAGGGGGATGGCGGGTTATCAAAACTGCATAGGTAAGCATATCTTGATTCCCCGGTTTCGGGATCGTATGTCTCGATCTCCTCGCATTGCCTTGCAGAAGCTGGCATGGCTTGTGGCTCGGCTTTTTCTCCCATATCCCGGGCCATGAATGCCAGCTCGTCATCACGATCGAAACCGGGGTCCGGGTCCGACTTGAGCCTTGAACCTGCATTGAATACATAGGTTGAAATCCCCCTTCTCTTGGTCCAGCTTTTATACACGGTAACATCCATCCGCTCATCAACCTGATAGGGTATTGGAATCATCCTTCCTTCACGGCAGGCGAAAAGCCGGAGATCAGCCGGGTCCTCTCCTGTCATCTGCGAGAGCAAAATGCCCCTGATAACCACCGGGTCATGAACACGCTCAGCGCTTTGGGGGAATACCATGGCAGGAACAAGC
The DNA here is from genome assembly GCA_964580655.1 of uncultured bacterium. Taxonomy (GTDB): domain Bacteria; phylum RBG-13-61-14; class RBG-13-61-14; order RBG-13-61-14; family CAZOMR01; genus CAZOMR01. The sequence continues at coordinate 12,649 of CAZOMR010000051.1, read as the reverse complement.
AAAAGCCCCAGGATGAGACTACCTGAAAAAACTCCACATGATTCTTTTTTCATACCCTATACCACCTGCTCAAAAATGGACTCCAGACATGAAACTCTGGAAAGGCGCTGGAATTTTCAATCTCTCTCGAAATATCCCTTTTCAAGGTTCGGAACCCTCTTCAGTCCACCGCGATGAGCCTCCCAGGAGGTCGGGAATGAATAGGATTGCCCAGGTTTAAGCCGGACACGGGGAGAGAGTATCTCCATCTCTATCAAGCGGCCCTTCGGGTCATCCTCTGCATACCGCAGTTTGTGCTTATGGATGTAATAGCCCTTGCCAGCGACCCAGACCTCAAAAGAGGCATTGTCCGGATAAGGCATATCCGGGAAATACGGAAACCGCTGAACAAAGGTGTACCCGCTTTTTTTATCCACAAGCGCGGCCCAGCCAGCCCCTGTATCCAGGCCGATCTTTCCAACGATGTTCTCGTATTTCACCTTCATCATCATGTTCCTGTAATCCGGCTTCCAGTTAAAGCTTGTAGCCAGACCGAACATGACATTGTATTTTGCCGGGTACATGCTCTTGGGATTGAGCGGGATGTAAAGCGTGATCTCATCATTGTAGGTCTTCTCATTATCCGCACGCAGGTCCATCTGTGTAACAGACCATATTCCCCAGGAGACATTGTGCAGGGTCACATTCTTCATGCTGGCGAGCAGGTCCAGTCGGCTTGATGAGTCGCACAGCGTGAGCTCACGACTGAACTGCACCCCTGCCCATCCGCCTTTATCCGAGCCGGTGACCCTCACCCTGACCTCTTTGCCGCTTGCCGCGAGAATCTCATAAGTGTATGGTGCCTCGATAACCTCATCCCCCGGGCCAGGCCACTCGTCCTTTCTATCCCAGCCCTGCGGCGCGGGCCAGAGCTTGTCCCCCCCGTAATTCTTCCATATCTCCATGTGGGAGTTTTCCTTCGGAGGATACACCTTGCCCTTCAGGTCAGGGTTGACCCACAGGAAAGGATGCCCCTGATATACATACTGAATGATCCGACCCCCGATTGCCGGGGCTATGTAAACCTCGGTATCCTCGTTTGACATCTTCAGGCATTTCCACCCATTGTAAATAACATTTTCCTCTATCTGTGCCGAAAACACAGACCAGGAAAAGCCGAGCAGAATACCAACGATCAGACATGCCTCCATTTTTTTATTCATCTTTACCTCCCTTCAATACCACCAGGGCATCCAGTGCCTTTGCGCCCTTGCCCTCGTCAAAGACCATGAGCGGATTGATGTCCATCTCCAGGATCTTGTCCCGATGATAATATGCGAGCCGGCCCACACGGACCAGAACCTCCACAAGGGCCTGCAGGTCCGCACGCGGCATCCCCCGGAACCCTTCAAGTATCTTCTTGCCATGTATCTCCCCGATCATGGCCTCCGCATCAGGCCTCTCAATAGGCAGTATCCGGAGAGAAACATCCTCCAGTACCTCCACGAACACGCCTCCCAGCCCCACGAGAATGGTCTGCCCGAAATGCTCGTCCCGGGACACGCCGACTATCACCTCGGTGCCTCCCTTGACCATCTCCTGGACAAGCACTCCTTTAATCCGGGCCTCCGGATTATATCTCCTGGCCGCGGCAAGAATTTCCGAATAAGCCCCGCGAATTTCATCATCCCCGGAAATACCCAGTCGAACCACACCTGCCTCGGTCTTATGAAGGATGTCCGGCGAGTCAACCTTCAATACCACCGGATACCCAATCCTGTTTGCGGCTGAAAGAGCAGATTCCTGCGACTGAACCAGCTCCTGCGCTGTGGTCCCGATGCCGTAGATACGAAGGAGTTCCCTGGACTCGCTCTCGCTCAAGGGGCCGCTCTTGTTTGAGAGGAACATCTCTGCGAGCTTGCTCACATCTCCGCAGTCCAACTCCGGAAGGTCTCTCTCATCCTCGATCCGTTTTCTTTCAAGGTAAGCCCCATAGTCTGAAAGCTTTGAAAGGGCAATAACCGCCTTCTCCGGAATTCCGAAGGCTACAAGCTCGAACCTGCGAAAGATCTCCGGCACGGCTGAAGAGTCAAAAGCCACAGACACTATTGGCTTGCCGTGAGCCCGCATCAGGCCCTTGATCCGCTTGGAAAAGACATCATCGCGCCAGCTCCGGGCCTCCCGGAGGTTGATCCCTCCAGACTTCTGGGTGCCTCCGAGAGATTCCCCCTTTTTCGGCTTCTTCAAGCTCCGGCGAAATCCCTTGCCCAGGGAGTGTAAAAAGCGAAAGATCATGAACCTGTAACGGCGCAGGATATTCAGCAGGGGCAAGAGCACATCGCGCGCATGGAACCGCGAGAACTGCATCCCGGTAAGTGACCCGAGGCTGATGATGCTGTCAAACCCGGAATCCTGACTCAGTGCTTCCATCACCTCTATGTGAGCGCCGCGTTGCATAGTGCCGACCAGGTCTACCGGATTGGAATGGCTCCAGAAAGCCGGAAGCACCCGGTCAATCCGGTTCATGGTTTCAGGAGAAAGTTTCGGAATCTCCAGACCCTCGCGGGCACACAGGTCCGTGGTAACCACGCCCCAGCCTCCGCCCATGGTCATGATCCCCACCCTTTTGCCCCGTGGAATCGGCAGATTACCGAATGTCCGGGCAAGGTCTATAAGTTCCTCTGTGCTGGATGCCTCTATGATCCCGGCCTGTCGCACCATGGCCTGATACACCCTTGAGGATGTGGCTACAGCCCCGGAGTGGGACTGCGCGGCCCTGGCGCCGGCCTCGGTAACCCCCACCTTAAGGGCAATGATCGGCTTGCGCCGCGAGATGCGCTCCGCGAGATCCAGGAAGCGCTGGCCGTTGGCCAGGCCCTCAAGGTACAAGATGATAACCTTGGTGAGCGGGTCTGCGCCGTAATACTCAAGTATCTGGTCGCATGTGGTCTGGGCCTCGTTGCCGGAGTTCACAAACCGGGCTATGCCGAGTCCGGCACGCTCGGCCCACCCGAGAAGCTGAACCCCGAGGTTCCCGCTCTGGCTCAAGAAGGATATGTGCCCTGCCGGAGGGCTCAAAAACGCACCCATTGCCATGAGCTTGTTCGGCGGACAGCAGATGCCCATCATGTTGGGACCGATGATCCTGACTCCAGCCTCGTTCGCCCGCGCAACCAGGCGGTCCTCCAATGCTCTTCCCTCTTTTCCGACCTCGCTGAACCCGGCCGAAATTACAACCACATTCCTGACACCCTTGTCTGCACATTCATCAATCAGAGAGATCACGGCCCGACCAGGCACCGTAACAATCACGAGGTCAACCTTAGAAGGAACACTCTTTAAATCCGGATACGCTCTGTACCCGTGAATGAACTTCTCCTTGGGATTGATGAAAAAAAGCTCGCCCTCATACCCTCCGAGCACAAGGTTCAAGGGCAGGATAAAACCCCATTTCCCCGGAACATTACTTGCACCGACCACGGCTACGGAACGCGGGTTGAATAGAGGCTCGAAGCTCTCGATGAGTTCCGCTGTGCTCATCAGGAGGGACCTGTGTTATCGAGTTCAAGCAGGGCCGCGGCGCCTATGGCCACGGCATCGCCCTTGAGCCGGGAGGTTACGATCTTTACCCTCTCCGCACTGAGCCTCACCGCGCGAATCCGGACATAATGCCGTATGAAGGAAACGAGTGAGGGGTTTCCCTCAATGACGCCCCCTGCTAAAACCAGGCAATCCGGATTGAGAAGGGACACCAGATTGGCGCAGAGAACCCCGAGCGAGGCTTTGGCTTCCTCCCATATCCGCTTTGCCACGGGGTCTCCGCGCCGGGCCGCATTGGCGATAGTGCGGGTATTGATTCGAGAGAGGTCTCCCTTTACCATGCCTTTGACCATCTGCGATTTGCCCTGACGCACTGCCCTCCTCATCCTCTCTTCCATGGGCATGCCGCCTGCATAGGCCTCGTGACAGCCGTAATGGCCGCAGTCGCACCGACGGCCCTTTTCACGAAAGATCAGATGCCCTATTTCTCCAGCAGTGCCGGTGGCTCCCTCGACCAGCCGGCCGTTTATCACGATCCCGCCGCCTATACCGGACCCGGGAAACACTGCGACCAGGTCTTTCGCATCTCGGCCCGCGCCGTAGCGATATTCTCCCCAGGCCGCGGCATTGACATCATTTGCGATCCGGACTCGCATCCCTATTCGCTTCTGAAAATTCCTTCCGAACTGCACCCCGAACCATCTCAGGTTCGGTGAATTATCAATGTACCCGCTAATCGGATCAAGCTGGCCGGCCACGCCTACTCCCACGCCTTCAAGCTGGCTTTTCTTGATCCCCTTTTTCTTCAACATCGCCTCCACGCACCCCGAGGCCCGCTCCACTATCGGTTCCACGGCTCCAAAGCTATCGGTCAAAATACGCTGGCGGCTTTTTACCTTGCCATCAGCGGTCAAGATAAGAATCTTGGTCTTGGTCGCCCCTATATCAATCCCCGCCCTATACTTCATAATCCGTTTTCCCCTTTTATCAAGACTCGGTGAATCAGCTTTTCCGCCCGGAATCATCCTCCGGCTTCTCTCCGGGATGAACAATTCCCCCGGAGATGATTACCTGAAAGGCCTCTTCAATCGAAAGGTCAGTATCAATACATTGAGATTCCGGAACCATGAGCAGAAACCCGGAAGTGGGATTGGGCGTTGTGGGCACAAAAAGGTTCAGCATCTTCTTCCCGGTCTTTTCGTTGAAAAGTTCCGCGGACTCACGGCTTACAAAGGCAAGCGACCACATGCCCTCCCGCGGATACTCCACCATAATCACCCGATTGAATTTCCCCTTTGTGGTAAAAATGGATTCAAGGAGTTGCTTGACCGCCTTGTAGACCATACCGAGAAAAGGAATCCGGTCAATCAGGTTCTCACCAAAGCCGATAATTCTCTTGCCAATGTAGTTTCGAGCGACCGCGCCTGCGATCAGGATGACAACAAGGACTATGATCAGACTGAGGCCTATATCACTGAATTTCAATCCGATATTGACAAGCCCCTTCAGACCCTCCGGAACATGTTCAACTATCGCGGTGGACGGGATGATCCCGAATTGCAGTTTATCGGCAAGCCACATGACCAGCCAGTAAAGGACCATCAGGGTCACCGCGATCGGCATGAGCACGAGTATGCCGGTCAAAAAATATCGCTTAAAAATAGACCTCATATGTTCCCCTCCACGCCAAAGGACAAGGGGTAAGTTAACAGATAGAATCCTGCCAGTCAAGCCGGGCACGGAAACCGAGGATCGCGGTATCTGGCTTTGCCTGGCTATCTTTTAATTCCAGGGCCGGCGCAGGTTTATGGCTCGGTCCTGGATATAAGAGAGAGGGTGGAGATGTCCTTAAGCGCAGGCCGGAGGGCAAAGAGTCCGATCAGGGCCCGACAGAGGCCGCGGGCAAATGGAAGGAATAATGTAAGGGCTTTGATGTCTTCTTCGGACCCGTAATCTCCGAAGAATATCAGCCAGGCAAGTGATCAGTATCTGTTCCTCGTTCCATATCACGAATAATTTTCTTGACAGTGGTTGAGACACGCCTATAATCAGTAGGTATAGGCGGGACAATTGAGGGATTCAGAGGTCAAGTAGGAGGGTGTCATGGTTTATATCCCGGGATTCCTGGTTAGCAAGGTATACGAGCGAGGAAGCCTGAGGAACATCGAACACGGGTTCGAGTTCTGTTTTGTCAACACCATGACCCCGGTGCGGATCAGCGGAATGCGCGATGTAAGTGTTGAGATGGACGGGGTGCACTACTCGATTGACAAGATAGAGCTGATCCTCGGGGGTCGCCCTGTTTCCATGAGCGGCGGCAAGCTGGATGAGGCTGTCATGTTTGCCAGGGAGTCCAAGCTGGTCATCCGGGTGAATGGCGACAATCTGTCCAACGGCAAGCATGTTATCAAGATAAGTTTCATCACCAATGAATACGGCGGAGCCACCCTCAAGGTCAGCGATATAATCGGCGAGAGCGAGGCGCCATCTTTCTTTCAAAGGATAAAGAACCGATTCAGCGGCACAAAGGAAGATGCGCAAGCAGGGCCGCTTTCCATCAAGGGCGAGATCGGGGGCGTGCCTCTGGATCCTGATTTCTCCCGGCTTGCGACCGCGCTGAGAAGGGAGGAGCCCGATCGGGTTCCGCTTTTCGAGGCTGAAATAGCCATACCCATCCAGGAATGGTTTCTGGGCCGGGAGATAAACAGTGCCACGGATGAGGTTGAGTTCTACATCAGGGCTGGCTATGATTTCGTGCCGGTTCTGCCGCCCTTTTTCACTCCGCGGCTGATGCGAACCGCGTCGGACAAGGACGGAACACTGGACGATGGCGCCCGGGAGCGCGCGTGGCTCACGGAGAGCGAGGGCATTATCAAGACCATAAAGGATGTGGAGAATTTTCCCTGGCCAAAGGCAGAGGAGGTTGACTTCTCGTCATTTTACGAAGTAGCGGAGATCATCCCGCCAAGGATGAAAGTGCTCGGCATGCTCTCGCCAGCCGCGGTATTCGGAAACTGCTCCCAGGCCATGGGCCTTGAGAATTTTTCCTATGCACTTTACGATGATCCTGCCGTGATCGAGGCGCTCTTCGAGATCATTGGCTCTACTTATGTGAAGATAGCGAAGAGACTTACCCAGGTGCCCAGGCTGGGTGCGGTATTTATGTCCGACGATCTCGGCTTTACCGAGGGACCACTGGTCTCGCCCAGGGTTTATCGCAAGTATGTCTTTCCATGGTATAAGCAGATCGGGGAGATTCTTGATGGCGCTGGCCTGCCATTTATCTTTCACTCCGATGGCACGCTGATGGATGTCCTGGATGACCTTGCAGACTGCGGGATCAAGGCCATCCATCCCATCGAGCCGCAGGCCATGGATATAGTGGAGGTCAAGAAGCGTTACGGTGACAGGTTCTGCATCTTCGGCAACATTGACCTGGACCACACCCTGACACGCGGCACTGTTCAGGATGTGGAGGAGCAGGTAAAAAAGAGAATAAGACAACTTGCTCCCGGGGGAGGCTATGGATTGGCCGCGTCCAACTCTATCCCCGAATATGTCAAGCCGGAGAACTACAAGGCCATGCTCGTGGCCGCGAAAAAATATGGCAAGTATCCAATTAGTATTTGATCAGAATCCAGACAAAGGAAGGTAGCTATGACATCCGAACCCGCAGTCAAAAACTGGCGCGAATCCTGGTCTGAAAATGAATCGCCCGGACAGGATCGCATCAATAGAATTCGGCACCGCTACCAGACCGGTCCCAATTATATCTCGGTCGAGCGGGCCAGATATTACACCCGGAGTTGGCAAGAGACCGAGGGCAAGGGGATTCCGCTCCCGGTCCGGGTGGCCCTGGCCATGAAGAATGTCTATGAGAACATGACCCTTTATCTCGATCCCGATGACCGGATCGCGGGTTACTGGACTGAATATTTTCTCGGGATACCTGTCATGATAGAGCGCGGCGAGTACAATACAGTCCTTGAAGCCGAGCTTAGCAAGGCATCCATGGTTAAGTTCAGAATCCGCTCGATGGCCAAGGGTTTGTCTTATGTAATCAAAAAGGGCGCGCTCGGAGAATTCATCAAGAATCAGAAGATCACCAGACAAAGCGGTGCTCAACCCTTGAATATGGATTTCAAAACCATGTCTGAGCGCAAGATCAATCCTTATCAGATCAAAGATGATGATAAGCGAGAGTTGCTTGAAAAGCTCCTGCCTTGGTGGAAAGGCAAGGCGATCGCCGACATCCTGGAGAGGGAGCTTGATAAAGCCGGGCTATACTCCAAGGATATGAATGATTTTGTGCATGCTATACCCGGAAATACCTCCAGGCAAGTTATGATGCTATCAACCTGTGCAACCATCGCAGTCATCCAGGGTCATGTGATTCTGGATTACGTGCCGGTCCTTGAAAAAGGGCTCCTGGGCATGAAAAAGGATGTTCAGGAAAAACTCAGCGGAAATGGCAAGCTCTCCGAGCCGGAGCGAGATTTTCTCCAATCAATCGAGATGGCGCTTGGTGGAGTGATGATTTTTTCCAGAAGAGTTGCGGAAAGAATTAACGAGGAGATCGAGAACGGGGTTGGTCCGGAAAGAAAATCTGAGCTTGAGAAGATGTATGCCACATGCCTCAAGGTGCCTTTTGAACCGGCAGAAACATTTCAGCAGGCAGTGCAGTCAATCTGGACGGTAAAGACAGCGGTTGAGCTTGCACTCCCCGTAAACCTGCATTGCTTTGGTCGCCTGGACCAGATTCTTTACCCGTATTACAAGGCGGACCTGGAAGCAGGAAGGACCACACCGGACGCGGCAAGGAATCTGCTCGAAGAACTCCTGCTCAAGATCATGTCGCAGAACATCAGGCCCGAATCAAACATCCTGAGCAGGTTCTATCACCGCTATCTGGGGTCATCGCCGGTTACACTGGGAGGGCTTAAGCCTGATGGCGAGGATGGCACTAATGAGTTAACATACCTGTTTCTCGATGCCGCGCACAACTCCAAGGCCATCACCAATGTCTCAGTAAGAATCCACCCAAAGACACCTGACAGCCTGTTGTTCAAGCTGGCTGATTATTTGTACCAGGGCACATCAAGCTTCTCTCTGTTCAATGACGAGATCAACATCGAGGCCATGAAGAATAAAGGCTTCTCCGAAGATGATGCCCGCGATCACGCGGTCATGGGCTGTGTGGAGCTGACCTGTCCGGGCAAGACAGGGAGCATGAGCGCCAATGCACTCTTGCTCTCCCGCATGCTTGACATCACGCTCCGAAACGGCGACTCCAGTATCCTGGCCGGAACACTGCGCAACGAGGGACTCAAAACGGGAGACCCTGATACCTTCCAGAACTTCGACCAGCTTCTCGATGCTCTACAGAAGCAGGGGAATTATTTCTTGGGTAAGATAGTCGAGGGGTCCAACCTCAGAGACAGGGTCTATGCCGAGCATCTGCCCGCGCCTTACATCTCAGCATTTATTGACGGCTGTCTGGACAAGAAAAAGGATGTGACACAGGCCGGCGGCAAGTACGACCTCTCTGGAATCTCCATGATCAACTCGATCGCAAACCTCACTGATTCACTCCTTGTAATCAAGAAGCTGATCTTTGAGCAGAAGAAGGTCACTTTCAAGGAGTTTATAGATGCCCTGGACAATAATTTCAACGGATACGAAGGACTGTATAGAGATATAAAGAAGCTGGAGGGCAAATGGGGTAACGGTGATCCAGAGACGGATGAGATGGCGGGAAGGGTGATGAAGGAGCTCTTCAGGGAGACCTACCAGTATCGCAATTATAAAAACGGGCCCTTTGTGGTCTATGTTATCAGTATGACCACTCACACCATTGACGGCAAGCTCTCGATAGCCTCACCGGACGGCCGGAAGGCCGCCACGCCCTACGCCGCAAGCTGTAATCCCTACAATGTTGAACGCTCCGGAGTAACCTCCGTTTTGCGCTCCGTGGCATCACTTCCTTTTGAGGATGTGATGGGCTGTGCCGTGAATGTCAAGTTTCATCCAAGCGGAATAGGCGACAACGAGCAGGCCAGGGCCAAGTGGGTTTCCCTGATCCGGACTTACTTCCAGCTCGGCGGGGCACAGATTCAACCCACTGTGGCCAGCGCCGAGATGTTACGCGCCGCACAAAAAGAGCCGGATGATTATAAAGACCTGATTATCAAGGTCGGCGGATACAGCACATACTTCGTGAACCTGGGCAGGGAAATCCAGGAAGAGGTGATCGCCCGGACAGAGCATCGCTGAGCCCTTGAACCCTATGTCGGGAATTATTTTTGACATACAGCATTATGCCATCTATGACGGCCCGGGTATACGCACATGCGTTTATTTCAAGGGTTGCCCTCTTAGATGTTATTGGTGTCATAACCCGGAATCGCAAATCCTTTCCCCGGAGATGGCTTACTGGGAAGAAAGATGCCAGGGGTGCGGGCTTTGTGTCCAGGCCTGCCCGAACGGGGCGCTCCGGTTTGAAGATGAAAAGGTCGCACGAGATTATAATCTATGCACTGCATGTGCAAGGTGCGCGGATGCCTGCCCCAATCAGGCAATGGAAAAGATAGGCAAAGAAATGACCGCAGATGAAATCATGAAGCAGGTGATACAAGATAAAATATTCTATGAGAACTCAGACGGAGGCGTGACCATTACCGGGGGAGAGCCTGCATTCCAGAAAGAATTTCTTGTCGAATTATTAAGTGAGCTGAGAAAAAAGGGAATCCATTCTGCTATTGAGACATGCGGATGCTTTCCGCATGACCTGGTCGAGCCGCTCCTGGAAAATACCAACCTGTTTCTCTATGACCTCAAACACATTGATTCAGAAATTCACCGCAAAGGCACGGGTGCAGGAAACGACCTTGTCTTGAGAAACTTTTCCGAAATCCTCATGCGAGCCGGAAACGACCGGATCATTCCCAGAATCCCCTTGATTCCCGGATTCAACATTGACCAGGACTCGATTGACTCATTTATCTCCTATCTTGAGGAGGTCGGCTACAACGGCCCGGTGCACCTCATGCCATATCACGGCTGGGCAAAGGGAAAATACCAGAGAATAGGACGAGCCAACTCCTACCAGAACATCCAAAACATCTCAACCAAAGACCTGGATAGAATCTCCCAGGCATTCTCCGAAAAAAAATTCAAGCCACTATGCTATGGATAACCCCAATTCCCATGGCCGGAAGGAGGAGTTGAATGAAAAGGATGAGGAAAAGAGTTTTTGAGATAGTTGATGTACCAGCCCCGAATGACCGAGTAAGCAAAATATTCGGTGTCTTCATCTTTGCTTTAATCATCCTCAACGTTCTGGATGTAATTTTCGAAACAACTGAATCGGGAAGAAATCTACAAAAATATCTTAAAGCGTTCGAGGTGATCTCTGTTGCAATCTTCACAATTGAGTACATATTGAGAATCTGGTCATGCACGGAGTCCCCAGAATATGCGAACTCGATACGCGGTAGAATTAGATTTGCCCTTACACCTATGTTGCTTGTTGATCTTACTGCTATTCTCCCTTTCTATATTCCCATGCTCATTCCCTTTGATCTCAGGTTTCTCAGAATTTTACGCCTTATCAGGGTGTTTCGAGTTTTTAAGCTGGCTCGTTATGTTGATGACATGAGAGTAATGTGGAATGTTCTCAAGGATAAAAAGGAAGAGCTGTTAGTAACATTGTTTGTGGGAGCTGTATTTCTTTTTATCTCATCCAGCCTGGTTTATTACGCAGAGCATAATGCGCAACCCGAGGCTTTCTCAAGCATACCCGTAGCAATAGGTTGGGGTGTGTGCTCGCTCACCGAAGTTGGTTATGCTAACATTTATCCAGTCACTACTTTAGGAAAAATTATGGCATCTGCTATCGCGATTCTAGGAGTGGGTATGATTGCTTTGCCTGCCGGAATACTGGCGTCTGGATTCATGGAAGAAATTAGCAAACGAAGAACCAAAACTCTGAAATGTCCACGATGCGGGGAAATTATTAGCTCGGATGGATGATGTGACAGGAAAGTTTCTTGGCAGATGTATAGTGTTAAGCTACAGGCAAAAAAGGAGCTTTTAATTTTATTCTTGACTTTTATCCAAAATTTTATATACTATAAATATACTCAAATCAGAAATGCCTCAATTGATTAAATTTATTCGATACTTTTTCAAAGGGGGAATGAAAAATGGTGGCAGTACCAAAAAAAGTAGCTAAAAGATTGGCGACTCAGTTAAAATCTTTTCAGCCGATTCTTGAATCTGCCAGAGATCGTGATATCAATGAATCAGATACTGTTGTAATTGTAACTGATGTCTTATCTAAGCTACTTGGATACGACAAATATTCGGAAATTACATCAGAGTATGCCATTCGAAGAACATTCTGTGATATCGCCATAATTGTTCAAAAGAATTTAAGATTTATTATTGAAGTTAAGGCTATAGGAATTGAACTGAAAGAAAAGCATATAAAACAGGCTGTGGATTATGCTGCGAATCAAGGAGTTGATTGGACAATTCTCACCAATGGAATTAACTGGAAAGTTTTTCGTGTCACTTTCGGCAAACCCATAGATAAAGAACTTATATTGGAGATTGATATACTTAAGCTAAATCCAAACAATTCTGCTGATATTGAAAATCTCTTTCTTTTAGCCAGGGAAGGGCTTAAGAAATCCGTTTTGGCGGAGTATCAAACCCAACTTCAGGCTACCAATCGTTTCATTCTAGGTGCATTATTTTTAAGTGAACCAGTTTTGAAAGTAGTGAGAAAAGAATTAAAAAGGCTCTCGCCTGATGTCAAAATAGATATTGAGGAGATTAGGCATTCCATAATGCAGGAAGTTTTAAAAAGAGATGTTGTTGTTGGAGATGAAGCTGTTGAGGCACAAAAGAAGGTTAAAAAGCTCATTAAAAAGCAAAAAAAAACAAGGGCAAAAAAACGAGACAAGAAAAAAGCCGAATACCCCGAAAAAATTACTGAAGCAGATAACAATGTAAAACTACCAGTAAGACCCCAAGGATTTGATGGTCCGGAAAATTAAGGATTAGGTGTCCTGTCCTGGTTCAGCGGGAATTGGAGTACCCCCGCTTTTTTTAAGTGAGTACGGTG
>CAZOMR010000050.1:11461-15517 GCA_964580655.1 uncultured bacterium | reverse complement strand
TTCTCAAGAGGAGCCGTATATTTCATGGATAGTCACCATTTATGTCGCACACCCACCGCCAAATTTTTCGGAAGATTCAGGATAAAATCAAGTCTATTACTGTTGAAGTGGCATTTAATTGTTTTGCAATTCAGGGGTGAATTTGACAAATACCCTGATTTTATTTATAAATATATAATAAAAGGGGCTGTTTTGGAAAGAAAAATACATTGCCCTGCTTGTCATGAGGAAGTGGAGCCGATTGCTGTTTCCATGGGCACGGAGGGGATTGAGAGGCTTCGATGTCCTAACTGCGGTGCTTTCCTGGACAAGGGCAAGGATGAATTTAGCGAGGCCCTGCAAGAGGGCGAGGAATTTGTCTTCAGTGATGAGAGTATCAGCATTCCTGTTTTCCCTAGTATCTACCTTGTAGGATATTCGGAAAGGGTTGGCGCGCTGATTGAGGAGCAGATTCTGGAGAGGAATTTTGCCCGGGATGTTCATTCCCTGTCCAATGGCGAGGACTTGATAGTCCGATTGATTCAAAATCTGAACAGCCTGAACCACGATGACATAGGACTCGTGATCCTGGAGGTGACCATGCCCTACCTCAACGGCATCAACGCCGCAATTGCGATGCGCGCGATCGAGCGGACATACCCGGCGCACAATCTTATCCCCATACTTTTCCTTACTCATAAGGGCGTTGACGAGACCTTCAAAAAAGTGATAAAATTCCTTTCCCCGGCTAAATACGCGAGCCTCGGCTCCTCCGAGGACTTCAGCAAGCTTGCCCCCCGGGTGAATAAGATAATCTCCCTGCTCGCTCAAGAGAAATGGTAGGGGGCCACTTGGGAGTTAACGGATTTTTAGACTACAAGAAAATAAGAGTTATCAATGACTATCCTGATTCCCGCCATAAACGGCGGGTCTAATAGCCCCGATGGGAAAGCCCTATAAATCGGGCTTAAATTTTCTTGCCTTAATGTAGATGAAAATCTACATACCAAATGCTAAATCAATAATAAATCCTTATTGCCCCCCTTTTATGGTGCAGGCCCGCCCATCTCGCATTCTTGACAATCGAGGCAGGGATGCTAGACTAAATAGTTAATTAAATTTCTTTTTTCAAGGCGCGATGAGCGAGGAAAAGTATCAGCAGGCCGCGGAGATCATCAGCAAGGCTCGCTACCTCGTAGGCTTCAGCGGGGCCGGGATTTCCCAGGAAAGCGGAATTCCCACCTTTCGTGATCCGGGAGGCATCTGGGACCAATTTGACGCGAGCGAGATCGGCACCACGGGCGGGCTTTTAGAAACAGCTATGAGGAATCCCGGGATGATCCGCAAATTTATACTGGACACCGTGGCGATCTTCGAGGCCGCTCGACCGAATCCGGGTCATGTGGGGCTCGCCGAACTGGAAGGGCTTGGCCTTTTACGCAGTGTGATCACGCAGAATATTGACAACCTTCATCGCGAAGCAGGCACCACGCGCGTGATAGAGGTTCACGGGAACATTTACAGGGCCCGCTGTCTGGCCTGCGGCAGGAAGGAGCAGGTGGAAAAGGATGCGCTTATATCCAAGTTGAAGATCACCCTTGCGGATGAGGATGATTTCAGCCCCGGAGAACTCATCAACCTCTTTCCCACATGCACCTGCGGCTCAGCCAGCCGGCCCGATGTGGTAATGTTCGGAGAGGCCGTGCAGGGCATGCCAGAAGCCTTCCAAGAGGCAAGTCAGTGCGATGTGATGCTTGTGCTCGGAACATCCGGGGTGGTGTATCCAGCGGCCAGCCTGCCCTTTGAGGCTCGCAATCGCGGTGCCCGCATTATCGAGATCAATCCTACGGACAACTACTTCTCCGGTATCACGGATGTTTTCATCAAGGAGAAAAACGGGGTGGCCATGCCTAGGCTGGTTGGCCTGGTGAGAGAGAGGCTCGGCCAGTGAAGGCTTAGGCCCCTGAAAGGTTTTCCGCCTGATCCGATCGGCGAAACTAAAAAGCATATCCTTGCATAGTCTTCAGGAGTAGAGGAAATGAGAGTAATATTTCGGCAGAGAATTCTGGATGACATGCGGGTATTCGTGCCCGTCCTTATATTTGCTATTCTGCTTTTTCTCTTGACCGGGGACTGCCGCCCGGGGGCGCGCCGGGGAAAATCCGAGGCTAATCCTGAGGTTGTGCCGATTAATGTGGAAGCGGTGTTTCCGCATTACCGTGACATGGACGAGATTATTGAAGTTAACGGCAACCTTGAGCCTGTTATTCATGTAGAGATATTCACCAAGCAGTCGGGCATGATCCAGGATATATATGTCCGGGCCGGGGACCGGGTAAAGAAGAATGCGCTCCTTGCCAAGGTGGATGATGAGGAAATCAGGCTTTCGTATCAACAGTCGGAACTGTCCTTTCAGGTGGCTCGTGAAAAATATCAGCGCTACCAGGAATTATACAAGAAAAACATGGTATCTGCCCAGGAGTTTGAGGACCTGGAGCGCGGCTATCGCGATGCCAGGGTTAATCTGGACATGGCCAGAATCCGACTGGAGAACACGGAGATACGCACGCCTGTCTCTGGCACTGTGGTGGAGAGGCTTTGCGAGCCTCACCAGCTTGTCGGAACCATGGAGAAAGTCTTTGCAGTGGCCCGGCTGGATGAGTTTGGAATCCCGATTTTCATCACCGAGGCTGAGATCGGAAAAGTCCGGAAGGATCAGTCCGTAAGAATACGGGTGGATGCCCTGAATCCTGATCCGGGCGATTATCCTTACACCGGATATATTGATGAGATAAGCCCTATCATCAACTCGGCTAGCGGGACAGTGGATGTGAAGGTGAGACTGGGCAATCCGGGAGGAGAACTCAAGATGGGCATGTTCTGTCGGCTGAAGATCATCACCGCGCAAAACATCAAGGCCATGGTCATCCCGAAGAAGGCGCTCATCGGCGAGGAGAGCAACCAAGTCTGGGTGGTAGACGGGAACAGGGGAAAGCTCCGGGAGGTGAAGACAGGCATCCATGATGACCAGCATGTCGAGATACTTGACGGGCTCTCGGAACACGATATGGTAATTACCGAGGGCCAGACCGCTCTCACGGAAAAGAGCCAGATACGAGTGGTGAATTCCCCTTCTCCGCCCTCTGAATCAAGAGGTGCCAAGCCGCTTTGAACCTGGCCCGTTTTGCTATTCGCAGGCCGATCACGGTGCTGATGATCGTGGTCGGCATAGTAATTCTCGGGTTTGTCTCTTCCGGCAAAATATCTATCAATCTTCTTCCGGATATAACCTATCCGAAGGTAACAATTCGTACAGAGTATCCTCACGCGGCCCCGGCAGAGGTTGAGAACCTGGTTACCCGGCCGATCGAGCAGACTGTCGGGATCATCAACGAGGTGATGAAGGTAAGCTCGATCTCCAAGCCGGGCATCTCGGAAGTGGTGGTGGAGTTTTCCTGGCGGTCGGACATGGATGTAAAGACCATGGACATCCGGGAAAAGCTCCAGATAATCGAGTCCGCCTTTCCGGAGGAAATCGAGAGGCCTGTCCTGCTTCGCTACGACCCTTCCACTGACCCGATTATCACCATCGCCGTGGCCGCAGATATGGACCTCGCTGATATGCGCTACCTGGTGGAGCGTGAACTGGAGCGTGAACTGGAGCGCATCGAGGGCGTGGCCGCGGTCAAGGTTCAGGGGGGATACGAGGAAGAGATAGTGGTGGAGGTGGACGAGGGAAAGCTCTCTCAGTACAACATCAGTATTCAATCCGTGATTGACCGTCTTCGCAGGGAGAACATCAACCTGGCCGGCGGCACCCTGGAGGACGCGGGCCAGGAGCTCTCAGTGAGGACCCTCAACCAGTTTCAGAGCCTGGATGATATTCGCGACATCATCGTCAGCTCGGCTTCCGCGGGAATGGCCTCCGTATCTTCACAGGGGACATCCTCTCCCACGGGCATTCCTGGTATGGGTGGAATATCATCACTGCTTTCCGGGCTGGGAGCACTGGGCGGGCTCGGCGGAATGCTGGGCACGGCAATTGCCCCGGAGCAAGCCGGCCAGCCCGGAGGCGCA
>CAZOMR010000050.1:0-11451 GCA_964580655.1 uncultured bacterium | reverse complement strand
CGCATACAAGGTAACTGCCCCGATCCGGCTGGGGGACATAGCCACGGTTAAGAGGCGACACAAGGAGCGCACCGAGATAGCCCGGCTTAACGGCCAGGAGTGCATCAAGGTGTCGGTCTACAAGGAGGGTGACGCCAATGTGGTCAGGGTGGCACGCGAGGTGCACAAAACCCTTCAGCGCATCCGGCAAAATCTGCGAATATATCTCCGGTCAGAGAATTGGGAAAAGAGACTCAGGTCTCCAGGGAGAAAGCTGAAGAAGGGACTCAATGCATCTCTGGGACTGCTCATTAACGCGGAGCCCTTCCGGATCATGGAAGAGCCGATCGAGTTGATAAACGACCTGGAGATGGTTATCATCTCCGACCAGTCGGTCTTCATTATAGAGGCGATCAACTCGGTGATCCAGGCCGCGATCTGGGGAGCGTCTATCGCGGTGTTCGTGCTATTTTTCTTCCTTCGTAATGCAGGAAGCACCGCCATCATCGGCCTGTCTATCCCTATCTCGATTGTCGCCACCTTCATCATCATGTACTTCGCAGGGATAAGCTTCAACACCATGTCCCTCGGGGGACTGGCCCTGGGCGTGGGCTTGCTCGTGGACAACTCCATCGTGGTTCTGGAAAATATCCTGCGCAATCGCGTCTTCATCGAGGACCACAGGGAATCGGCCGCAGTCGGTGCAACAGAAATGGCAACCGCCATCGCGGCCTCTACACTGACTAACATAATGGTCTTCTTTCCTATTCTCTATGTCGAGGGCATGTTCCGCCAGGTCTTCGGAGACCTTGCCTGGACAGTTACCATCTCCATGATGACCTCGTGGGTTGTGGCCCTTGCCCTGATCCCCATGCTCAGCGTTTACATGGGCAAGGGGATACGACTCCCGGCTGAGCTACTTGATGAGATGGAACTACCGGAAGGATACGAGCCTCCTCAAGACACCCCGGCGGCTCCGGCACCGAAGCCCCGCCTTAGCATCCCCAGCTTCCCTGAATACCGGAAGGGCCGCGCATCGCTTGCAGGCGCGCTCATAACTTACCCCGCGGTGATGACAGTAACAATGCTTGCTTTCCCCATAAGACTGCTGAACCTTGCGGCCATCCGGATTTTCCGTGCGGTCATGTTCTATCCACTCAAGGGATTTGACATATCTTTCAAGTGGCTGAAGCACAACTATCCCCTGGCACTTCGGCGTATGATTCAAAGGCCCGGTCTTGTTTTCGGATCCTCCCTGGCGATTGCCCTCCTGACACTTGTCTCACTCTATGCCCTGGGCTGGGAGTTGATGCCCAATGTTGACCAGGGGGAATTCCGGGTTCATATTAAACTCCCGACCGGGACCCCTATCCTGGAGACCAACAGCCGCATCGGGAGGATCGAGAAAAAGATAAACTCGATCCCCCAGTCAAGCGTTGTGAAAAACCTCTTTGCCACGGTAGGCGTGGGAGTGGCCGAAGGCGAGTTGGAAAGCGAGA
Organism: uncultured bacterium; assembly: GCA_964580655.1. Classification (GTDB taxonomy): domain Bacteria; phylum RBG-13-61-14; class RBG-13-61-14; order RBG-13-61-14; family CAZOMR01; genus CAZOMR01. The sequence continues at coordinate 9,973 of CAZOMR010000050.1, read as the reverse complement.
AGAGCGAGAATATAGGCGAGGTCAATGTGGTGATGCTCCCCCGTGGCGAGCGGGAATTCAGTGATGATAATCTCATGGACCGGGTTCGGGAAAAGCTGAGTGATGAGGTTAACCTCAAGGCCCGCTTTTCCAAGCCACAATTGCTCAGCTACAAGACGCCGATTGAAATCGAGATAGTGGGGTATAACCTTGATGAGTTGAATTCCGCCGCAGAAAAAGTGGCACGCCGGATCAAGGATGTCCCTGGTGTCTTTGACCTGGACACAAGCACCAGGGAAACAAACCCTGAAATAACCATCCGGGTTGACAGGGAGCGCGCGGCTAATTTCGGACTGACCGTCGGCCAGATCACCGATTCGATCCGAAAGAAGATCAAGGGCGAGATGGCCACCCGGCTGGATCGCGGTGACCGGCAGGTGGACATCATGGTGGTGACCTCGGAAGCGGACAGGTCTACTCTTCGAGACCTCAAGATGCTCTCCATTAACCTCCCCTCCGGAGGCACCACCCCCTTGAGCTCAGTCGCGGATATTACTCCTTCACGCGGTCCGGGCTCGATCACCCGGGTGGGAAACTCCAGGGTGGCCCTGGTCACAGCCAACCTCTCTCAGCGCACCCTGGGCGATGCAGTGAATGACATCAAGGACAGACTCAATGACCTGGAACTCGCGCGCGGCACTTTCTGGCGCATCGCCGGCCAGAGCGAGGAGATGCAACGCTCGCTAAAGAGCTTGTATCTGGCCCTTTTCCTTGCTGTCTGTCTTGTCTACATAGTGCTTGCTGTCCAGTTTGAGTCTCTGCTCCACCCCTTTGTCATCATGTTCTGTGTTCCTTTCTCTCTGGTAGGGCTGACCCTGTTTATGTATATCACGGAGACCAGCATCAATGTCTTCTCCCTTATCGGGATGATGATGATGTTCGGCATCTCGGTGAACGACGCAATCATCATGATCACAACCATCAACCAGCGTCGCGAGCGAGGAATGGATAGAATAGAAGCGACCGTGGACGCGGCACGCACCCGCCTGCGGCCTATTCTCATCACCACCCTTACCACTGTGCTTGGCATGATCCCGATGGCCCTTCCTCTCGGCGAAGGCGCGGAACTCCGGAATCCTTTGGCCGTAGCTGTGATCGGCGGAATCCTGTCCAGCACCTTCTTCACTCTCACCGCTATCCCGTCCGCTTATCTCGTGATTGACCGTCTAAGTATGCTCTTCAGATCATCAGGCCGACCGGAAAAAAAGACCTCATGAAAATCTCCGAGTTCTCCGTTCGGCGGAGGGTAACAACCCTCATGATATTCTCTTCAATTGTCCTGCTTGGCCTGATTGCGCTCAACAAGGTCCCCCTGGAATTCATGCCCAAGATTGACATGCCCTTCATCAATATCTGGATACCCTATGAGGGTGCGAGCCCGGTTGAGATCAGCGACACGATCGTGGAGCCTATCGAGGAAGCGATTAGTACCATGCACGGGATTAAGAAGATCAGATCGCGTTGCCACGCAGGCCATGCTGAGATCGGCGTGGAGCTTACAGGCGAGGCCAAGACAGATTACTTTGTGCTGGAGGTTCAGGAGAGGATTGACCAGATACAGAGTCAGCTTCCAGATGATATGGGCCAGATAATGATCATGAAATTTGACACGGAGCAGATGCCGGTGATCTTCTCTGCTGTCGGTTTTCCCGAGGAAAAGGATGAGAACAATGATTTAATTGAGAGGTTACTTATCCGGCCTCTGCGCACCATAGATGGAGTCGCCAATGTCCAGGTTGAGGGCATGGAAGAAAAGCGTATTAAGGTGGAGGTTGATCAGGGCAGGCTTGACGCGTACCATGTGAGCGTAATTCAGGTCTACAACGCGATCCTCGCAAGCAACCTCAATCTGAGCGCTGGAAGCATTAAACATCTGGACAAAAAGCATTCCCTGCGGATCGTGGGCGAGCTAAGGAACCTGGATGAAATCCGCAAGCTCAGGGTTACGCCATGGATCACGGTGGGCGATGTAGCCACGGTCAGATACGAATACTTCAAACAGACACCTTTCTACGGCCGGATGAATCAGCGCAAGGCATACATACTTATGATTCAAAAGGATGCCGGGGCCAACACCGTGGATGTATGTCGCAGGGCCAATGCAAAAATCGAGGAGATTCTCAAGGAGCCCCTGCTCAAGGGAGTGGAGATCAAGGTCTGGTTTGATCAATCCGAGGAGATAACAAGGTCGCTCAAGACCTTGAGGGGCATGGGCATTGCCGGGGGAGTGCTCGCATTTTTTGTGTTGATGCTCTTTCTATGGAACTGGCGCTCAACCCTGATAATATCTGTGGCGATCCCGATGTCGCTGATAACGGTTTGCGCCCTGATGTATTTCCTCAAGCTAAGCTTCAACATAGTCACGATCGCGGCCCTGATGATAGCTGTCGGGATGCTCGTGGATAATTCAATAGTTGTTCTGGAAGCTATCTTCGCCAGGATGCAGAAAGGTGTGGACAAGGTCCAGGCCTCGATTAAAGGCACGGACGAGGTAGGGCTTGCCATCACGGTCTCGACCACGACTACGATTATCGTGTTCCTTCCTCTGATTTTTATGGGCGAGACCCAGAATACGATCGTTATGGTCCAGCTAGGAATAGTAGTGTCCATAGCTATTGCCGCAAGTCTCTTTGTATCATTGACCCTGATCCCGGTTTTGACATCCAGGTTTTTGATCCTGCACCGCACACACTATCCGGGGTGGTATAACTGGCTCTCAAGCCGGTTCCTTCATATACTGGACTGGAGTATGGATCATAGGGCACTCGCGCTCATGGTTTGTCTGATCCTCTTTGTCTTATCCTTCACCGCCTTCTTTATCCCGGGGTTGATCGAGAAGGAGGCTCTGCCCAAGGAGATGATGCGCATGGTCCAGGCGCGGATTCAATTCGATCGCAATCCTCCCCTGGAAGAGAGGAATGAAAAGGCAAGGGTTCTTGAACAGCTCTTCATGGATCATAAAGAGGAATGGCATGTGGATACCGTGGCCGCGATCGTCGGTGAAAGAGTCACACGGCTACATCTGATACTTGAGGATAAAACCCCCCGAGGCTTCACCGCGGACACGGTGAAGGAATTGGCCAGGGGTCTCATTACGAAGGAGATACATTGGCCCGGAGTGAAGGTGGTTTTCGAAGATGCAAGCATGGGCGGGCCGCACGGGCGGGGGATGAGCCGGACCACGATCAAGGTAAGGGGGGATGATCCCGCACAGGTTTACGCTTTTGCTGAACAGATACGCGAGCGGCTCAAGGCGGTGAAGGTGATCAAGGAGATCATGCCCCTGGAGAGGGCGGGCAAGCAGGAGCTCCACATAGAGATAGACCGCGATCTGGCCCGTAAATACAAATTTGACATCACTCAGGTCGCGATGGCGGTATCATATTCTATCCGTGGGAACACGGTCGGCAGATTGACCACACGGGACGGGCAGTTGGACATATATATGCAACTGGAAGAGGCGGACAGAAAAACCCGGGTGCAACTTGAGAAGATGTCGGTGGAAAACCTGGATGGTGAATTCATACCGCTCAAGAATTTCGCACACTTCCGCATCCAGCCTATCCCGGAGACCATCCGGAGGGAGAATCGGCGTTTCACGGTGCGTATTCCGATCAACCCTGCCATCCGGGACCTTGGGGTGGTTCAAAGCCAGGTGCAGGCCGCGCTTGCGGGCTTTCGCCTTCCCAAGGGCTATTCATGGGTCATGGGTGAAGAATACCAGGAGATGATTGACACGATCTACATCCTGCTCAAGTCTATGCTACTTGCTATCGTTCTGGTCTTTATTGTCATGACCGCTCAGTTCGAGTCCTTCTTCCTCCCATTCGTGGTCATTTTTACCTTTCCATTTGCCCTGATCGGCGTGGCCTTCTTTCTGATCGTGTCCCGGTTCACCTTCAACGCGCTTTCCGGGGCCGGGTGTTTGCTTCTCGTAGGCATTGTGGTCAATAACGCCATTGTACTGGTGGATCACATTCACAATCTGCGCAAACAGGGTCTTGGCGAGCGGGACAGCCTTCTGCGCGGCACCCAGGACAGACTGCGGCCCATCATGATGACCGCACTGACAACCATCATGGGGCTCTTGCCCATGGCCCTTGGCCTGAGCGACACTGCCCGGATGATGTATTCCCCGCTCGCAATTGCCGTGCTTGGAGGGCTTGTATCTTCAACATTTTTCACGCCACTCATCATCCCGCTCATATACTCACTCACTGATGACGCAATCAATTTCCTTCGTCAACTCTGGAAATATGCCACGGGGGAGTAAGCCGCTCGGCATATCCGGGGCATCCACTCCGCACCCCTTTCGGCCCGGAGCTCTTCTTGCACTGACCTTAGCGGCTCTGGGGGCATTCATGTTTATCCACGAGGCTCCGGACAGCCTGGCTTCGGACCGCCATGTGATAGACCTCGCTGGCCTCATTACCGGTTGAAGGAGCTTGAGCGCTTTGTCTCAAAGCCTTACAACCAGCCAGTCTTTTTACACTCCTTCGGAATCGTGATATACGAAATCAATTATATGGAGGGATCAAGATGAATTCAAAACGCTCTTTCATAACCGTCACACTGTTTCTCTTTTACGCTTCAGCTTCCTGTGGCTGTGCGAGTATTCTTTCCGGGCCTATCCTGCTTGACGAGAAGCCGCTTCATCCTGCGGATGTGATTGTCGTTCTTGGCTACGGCCCGCCTGTTGATGAACAGGGGTTGCCCAAGCCGGAGCTCGTGCGCCGCGTGAAGAGGGGGGTGGAGTTATACAATCAGGGTCTTGCTCAGCGAATGATCATGACCGGCGGCAACACTTATAAAGATTACTTCGAGTCCAGGGTGATGAAAGATGTGGCGATGGATATGGGCGTTCCGGAAGACGCGGTCTTCCTTGAGATTGAAGCCATGAGCACCATAGGCAACGCACGCGGCTCAGTGAGGATCATGAAGGACCAGGGATGGAACAGCGCGATCATTGTTAGCTCGCCATATCACCTCAAGCGCGCCCTTCATCTCTTTTCAGCCAATCCCGGAATAGAATTTCAGACCGCTGGCTGTGAGGTTCCGGAAAAGCCTGGCTACGGCCTGGTCTTTACCATCTACGAATATTACGCCCGCATCCCGTATCTATTTTTCGATGAGCAGGCCCAGGCACGAGCGGATTGGTCGGAGCAAAAGTGAAAACAGATAGTTTTATCTCTGTAAAATATTCTTTATAATAGGTCTTGCCATGAACGAAGAAAAACTTAAGGCGGTAAAAAGGGTACAGACGCTCAAGGATTTGAAGCAGATAAACTTTCTTTATTATATGGGGCTTCACGAGGGCAAGAAGAACGGCGTGCCCATTGTTTACACGAATGCCCTGGGTCCGATCGAGTTGATTTACGGCATGGACATGTTGCCTGTATATCCGGAGAATCATTCGGTGGCTATTCAGGCCAAGCATATGGCGCTTGATACCCAGGAGGCGGCCGAGGCTTTTGGCTATACCCCTGACATCTGTTCTTACATACGATCTGACCTGGGCTATGTTCATAGCGGGAAGAGCCCTATCGGGGGAATGCCAGCGCCTGATCTTGTGGTATATGCTTCCTGCCAGTGCTATGCGATAGGCAAGTGGTTCGAGGAACTGGCGCGCTATTATAGAGTGCCGTTTTTTGTTCTGGATGTGCCGAGCCAGGGACGGGGCTTCAACACGCCTGCGGAACCAGCGTCAAAGGAGTATGTAAAGAGCCAGGTCAAGGAGTGCATTGCCTGGCTTGAGAAACACGGCGGGCACCCTATGGACCCGGAGAAACTCCGGAACACCGTGTCCCTGTCCCGCAAGGCCTCACAGCTATGGCTCATGATCCTGGAATACGGCAAGCATGTGCCAGCCCCTTATACCCTCTTCGACCAGTATATGGCCATGGCTCCTATCGTGGATCAGCGAGGCAGGGAAGTTACGGTGAATTTCTATGAGAAGCTTATAGTCGAGCTTGAAGAACGGGTCCAGCAGAACATCGGCGGCATCCCTGATGAGCGCTATCGCCTCTACTGGGACGGACTTCCAATATGGCACAACGTGGGTGATTTTTATATGATGCTCCTTGAGAGGGACATCAACCTGGTAGCCAACAATTACACTCGGGTCTGGGCACAGCTCTCGGTCACGCCGGAGGACATCATCGAGGACTATGCCCGGAACATGCTCAAGAATTTCGATCCCGTGATCCAGGACAGGGCCTTTGATATAGCTGAGACGATCAAGAATTTCAAGCTTGACGGATATATCCTGCATTCCGACCACTCCTGCCGATTCCTCTCACTCGGACTCATGGACACGCTTACCGAGGTCTCCCGTATTAGTGGTGTGCCCGGACTGCTACTTGACAATGACCATGGTGACCCCAGACTCTATCAGCCGGAGCAGACCAAAACCCGAATTGATGCCTACCTGGAAATGCTGGATAAAAGCAAGGCCTGAGCGGTTATTCTTTTAGCACCAGGCTTTCAAGGGAAATGGTGAGGGTGCTTGAGTAGTTGCGGCCTGTCTGGCTGTCGCGAAAAGTAACGGGAAGCCGGAGGGTGTTCTTGGCCACAAGTTGCGGGTTTCCCCATTGCACCAGTGTCAACTGACTCGGCGGTGCAGGAGCCGGTTTTAGGAGAATGGTTGATGGTGCGGCCTTTGGCTGGCTTTGAGGACCCGGGGCTGTTTGTGGCACCTGGGCTGGTGCCGCGGCAGGTTCTACGGGCTTTTGAGGCTGGGCCGCAAGCTCTTCCTTTAGGCGCGCGGCCTCGTTTCTGCTCAGGGCTATGAACTCGTCGGAAAGGCCATAGGCTTCAGGCGGGCCGCCTGTGATGGCCTCCTTGCTCGCGAACTCCGGGGCTTCGCGCAGTTTCTTTAATACCATTTTAGAGATGGAGGTAAGGGATTTCAGGACCCCGACTCCCTGTGTGGCGATGCCCTCGAAGAATGGAGCATTATGCTTGTTAAGCTGGCGATGCAGGTCTTCCAGGTTCTGTATTTCAGGCAGGTCCCGCTTGTTATACTGCATCAAATGCGGAATGTCCTTGAGAGAACGGCCCATCTCCAGGAGATTTTGCTCCAGATTCTGGTAACTCTGGATATTCTCCTGCTTAAGCCTTGCTTGAGAATCCGCGACAAAGACCACCCCGTCCACATTCTTCAACACCTCTTTGCGGATGTTGTTGTAAAATATCTGCCCCGGCACGGTATAAAGAAAAAATCTGGTATTGAAGCCCTTGACCTCGCCCAACTCTACAGGCAGAAAGTCAAAAAACAATGTGCGGTGGCTCTTTGTAGATAGCGTCATCAATTCGCCGCGGTGTTCAGGAAGAAGCTTGGAAAAGATATAGTGGATGTTGGTTGTCTTGCCGGAAAGTGCAGGGCCGTAGTAAACGATCTTGGCGTTGATTTCTTTCTTATCATAATCCAGGACGGCCATGAGGACTCCCTTGTTAATGCGAGGGCTTTTTCGCCTTCCCTTTTTCCTCGCGCTTCTGGATAAGCTTGCGTGCGGCTGTCGCCACCGGGTTTGGCACATTGCGACTTCGGGCCACGCTACGCAGGTCTTTATCCCGAAGGAAATTCAAAAATCTCATGGATTCGCCAACAGGTGTCTTGGAGTTGTTTACCAGGTTGAGCTTGATCTGATAGTTTTTAGTCCAGTCTTTGCTCGCGGCTATCTGCCGGATGATGTCATCAGAGACAGACCGGGACTTGGAGAAGGTATCAATCTCTGACTCCGTGATCCTGGGGCTTCTGAGCGCCGCACTTGCGACCAGGCGATTGGAGTCCCGGATCAAAAGCCCCCGCGCTTCCTTGTTGCCCATCATTGCGAGCTTGATCTTCTCGGACACCTTCATCTTCTGGACCGCCTGGTAAAGGTTGGCCGCAGACAGCTTCTCCTGCTCCTCGGTTTCAAACTCCTTGTCATGGAGCAAGTCCTTGCCAAATGTCATCTTTGACCACGCGGAGACAAACTCATCGCCCTCTCCCATGGTAACTGCCCCGACCTCCTCGTCACCAGTGGTCACTGCAGGGGCCTCTTGCTCGGGTTCCGGGAGGTACTCTATTTCCACATCCATGCTCTCGGCCTCGGCCTCGGGCTTTTGCGGCGCGCTACGCTGGTGTTCCATCTCTACGAATTGGAGAATCCTTTGAATCACGGCCTGGCCTGTTAATGGATTTTCCGACAGTTCATCCACGATCTCCGGGCATCGAAGAATTCGAATCTGGTTGTTGGATATAATCTCCAGCACCCGCTTGTTGGGCAGGCTGGCCTGGAATACGATTGTCTCATCGTGTGTAGCCCTGTTCAGGGCTATGGTCTCCTGCGGTTCAGAGTCCCCGGGAAGATGGCGGCTGAAGAAGTCCAGGATCAGGGGATGAGTATTCGTATCGGCAAGCAATGCTTTGAGTATTGTTTGAGGAAGTCCAATCAAGGATTTTTTAGCTTGATTCCTGATGTCCTCTTTCTCATCGCGGGTAAGGGCAAAGAGCACGAGCGAGAGGTCTTGGGGAGGGATTGCAAGTGTGCCACGCGCGGCCGAGAGTTTTACATCAGTCGGCGCATCGCTTCCGGCAAAGCGAAGAAGGTTCGGGGGCAGGGTAAACATCATTTGATGAAGCTCGTTCATTGAGAACACCTGTTAATTCTATTTTTCCTTGATCAGGATGGTGTCAAACCCGGCTTTTTTCAGGGTATTAATCGCGCTCTGGGCAGACCTGGAAGACGAGAAATGCCCGACCCGAAGCTGATGCAGAGTCACAGTGCGCTTCTCTGTTTTTACCTCGACCTTGCTGATGCCGGCTTTCTCAATCTTGGCCTTGGATTGATTGGCCACAGAGCGACTACCATAGCTGTAAGCCAATACCCTGTAAGAATCTCCTTTTTGCTTCTTCAAGCTCGGCTTGAATCCTATGGCGGCCAGCTCGGCCTTGATCTCCTCGGCCTCGCTCCTCTTGATGACTCCACCGGCATATACATCGTAAACCCGCATAGTCCGTTTTGTATCTACATAGTGGTAATCACTAAACCCGAGCCGGGCTAGCCTCTGTTCCGGACCAGCCATGCTTTCCTTCATCATATATGACCCCACCTGAATCGTGTAAGGCCCTTTTGAGACCGCCGCAGTTTTTATCGGCCTTGTTGACGCTGGCTCCTGGATCGGTATCGTTGCCGCCGGAACATCAGGCGCCTTCGCTGTCTCCTTCGCTTCCTTTATTCCCGGCGCCTTAGCGCTCGGCCCTTCCGGCCCGGCCTCGCTCACCGCGCTTTCCCCGGGTCCACCTTCTTGCCTGTCCGGGGGTGCGGAGGCCTCGCTCGGAGTAATCCCGGTGCCCTCCCCTGTCTCAGGTTCCAAGGCCGTGACAGGTTTCTCCACAGGCGCCGGAGCTTCTGACGCGAAAAAAGACCAGGTGAGATCAGAGTCCTTTGCCAGGAACATTGTATAGGCAAAATAGCCACCCGCGCCCAGAACAGCCACACCGAGCACCACGACAACAATGATCAGAATTCGCGAGGATAGAAATCTCCTCGGCTCACTGGCCTGCTCCTCTGAAACCGGCTCAACCTCGCTTATCTCGGGAAGCGGCTCACCTTTCGGGACCGGAGCCGTCTCATACGCCCCCGTTGCAGACTGAGGCTCAGCCTTTTTTTCCGGACCTGCGGCTGGCTGGAAAAAATCATCAAGCGAGGTTTCCACATTAGAAGAATCACCATCTAAAGTGAAATCATCATCCGCCATCAATTCCCCCTTTTTCTCAATTTGCTCCGCTTCCACATTACACGAGAAAAAATCCGGGACCGGAAACCCTGTAATTATTCTTAATTTGAAATAATTTATCTTGTTTCAAATAAAAAGTCAAGTGTCTTGAGCTGCTGGGGTGTGCGACATATTTGGTGAATCATTTTTTTAACCCCTTTTTTGGGTTTAT
>CAZOMR010000049.1:0-15856 GCA_964580655.1 uncultured bacterium | reverse complement strand
GGCTTTTAGAGTAAGGTAATCCTGTTCACTCTGGAGCAGTTCCCGGAGAATCTCCTGGACATAAGAGCTTCCACCAAAAAACCATCCCCAGACCCTCTGATTGCGCTCCTTGTAAAACCTCTCACACCAGAGAGGCGACCGATGAAGGGATGCGGCCCTGAACTCCTTCAAGCGTTCGGGATAAGTCATCCCCTGATCCTGCTCCAGAGAATGGAAGAGTATATCCGCGGTCTTGATGGCGTAATATATTCCCTCGCCAGTGATGGGGTCCGTGATGCCGCTTACATCCCCGATCAAGGCCCAACCCGGACCTGCGACCTGGTTCCTTTCAAGGGTTTCCATTAACAGGGAAGGTGTGAGAGCGGCCTGGAGAGGGAATGAATCAGGAAAATCCAGGCCAGCCTTCTTGAACTCCTCTTTTGCAAGGCGGTTAAGCCTGTCTCTCATTTCTTTACCGGAAGGCCGCATTCCCTTTGCCGCAATCCCGATAGCGGCTTCCTTTTTTCTGGGGAACAGCCAGGCATAACCGGTCATGTCAGGATAAAAGCGGATGGTGAGAGGAATGCTAGCCCTTAGAGGAATTATAGAAGCAAAAGAGAGAAAAAGGTCTTTAGCGTCAAATTTGCGTGCGAGTTTCTTTCGAGAGACCCCGGTCAGGCCGTCTGCGCCGACCAGGAATTCCGAGAAGAGCCTCCGCTCGCGGGTATCTATATTGAAGCCCTCTTTAGCTGGAACAATGTCTATAACTTTTTCGGGAAAGAATTCAGCCCCGGAATCCAGCGCTCTTTTGAGCATGGTCTCACTGAGAGTTTTCCGCGAGATGGTAAAAAAGGCCTGGTCAGGGTGAGCGGGATTTCAGCCCCGGCCCCGGTGATGAGATTCAGGTCTTTCACCTGATGCCATTCCGTGGTCAGGCCGTGAATTTCAGGGAATTCCCGGAAGGCCTTTTGAGTGACTGCGCCTCCGCAGGGTTTTTCCCACGGAGAGCGGTGATCAAAGATAGCTACCGTGTGCCCTTTGCGCGCCAGTCTTTCAGCCAGGAAAAGCCCGGCAGGTCCGGCTCCGATGATCGTGATTTTCATGGTCGAGAATTTTCAGGCGAGCCATGCGCGGGCCGGCTCTGTGCACATGGTAAATGGCAGGATCTGAAAGCCGCTCTTGTTAAGGGCCTTTTTCACGCTTGTCCGGGCCCCGGGCGCACAGAGTATGGTAATGCTTCCGCCTCCGCCAGCACCATTGATCTTGGCGCCGATCATCCCGTGCCGCTTCGCAATCCTCTCTATGGTTTCAAGCTTCTTCGTCCTGATCTCGGGATGGAGGGATTTTTGCCAGAGGTTGTTCTGATTCATCACCTCTGCGAGCTTCTCCATGTCCTCGCTGAGAAGCGCATCCTTTGCATCATGAGCGCATATCCTGAGCCGCTCCAGGCACTCTGCCACCTTGCTTCCCGGTCTGGAGAGGTCTTTTATCACAGCGCGGTGCACATCCGAACTCAGGTGCCCCTGACCCTCATATACCAGGAGCAACTGGCTTTCCAGCTTGAGGCGCAGAGATTCGGAAACAGGTATAGGCGAGACCCTTGAGTCGGGATAGTCATAGATGTCAATGAAATTCAGGCATCCGTATGCCGAGGCTATCTGATCCTGGACTCCGCACTCCTGGCCCAGCTCCTCGGTCTCGATCCGGTGGGCCAGGCGCGCCAGCTCATGCGGAACAAGCGGCCGCCCCGCGATCATGCTCAGGGCATTGAGCAGGGCCACGGTGATCGCGGCCGAGCTACCTGTGGAACAGCCCGGCGGAACATCAGCGCTGATGTAAATGTCCAGGCCGGTCTTGACCTTCATTGTCTTCAGGGCGGCCAGAAGCAGGTCGTGCTTTGTGCCGTATCCCTGTTTGACCACATCCGCAACCTCTATCCTGTCTCCGTAATCAAGAATATGGATTGAGACGCCCGGGGTTTTTCTGGTCTTGACCGTGACATGGGCGAACAGGGTGATTGCAAGACTTGTGACCGCGCCGTGCCCTGCAAAATGGGTGTCAGTCCAGCCCCCGAAGTCAAGGATGCGGTTAGGCGCGCGGCTCTCGATGATCATGCTTTTCATAACACGGCCTCATTATAACCAATTCGTGAAAATCAGGCGAGTTCATTGGGTTCCTGGCCCGGAGGAGCCTATGCGCAGGCCGAGAGCGAGGGCCCCGACCATCAGGTATAGAGCCAGGGCCGCGGTGTAGAGGAATGTCAGGCCGAATCGCGCGGAGAGCCAGAGCGAGCCCACTATGGCGAGCACACCCACGGTAGCGTTCAGGCCATACATCAGGGCCGCGCTCCGGTCCTCGATAAGATGTTTGATCACCTGCAATGCCCAGGGAAAGGGCAGACCCAGGCTCAGGCAGAGTGGAGCAAGGAATAGGCCAGCGAAAAGCAGTCTTAGTGTAAGGCCGCCTCCCGGAAGAAGGTCTGCAATCCGCTCGAGCAGGGGAAAGTAGATGATGAGCAGGAGCGGAGCTATCCACACAGTCCACGGTCCGAGCCTTGAGCTTAGCATTTCCCCCAACCGGCTTCCCAGGCCGGCAAAGATAAGAAGACAGGATACCACCAGTGTCAAGGAGTAAAGACCTCCGCCAAGGTAGAGATTGAACTTCTGCACCAGCGCGGATTCCAGGAACATATAACCAGCGGCCAGCACGGCGAAATAGACTGTTCCCATCCAATAGGCTGGATTATTTCTTCTCGTCCTGCTAGCCAGGATGAGAAAGTAAGGGATGAAAAAGAGGATTGTTGTAAGTATTGCAAAGAAAAGCAATGTGGTTTTATGGAGGCTCAGGCTTCGGTCGAATTGATAAAAGAACGGCTTGTCATCCGTGGTCGGGGATACATCGTATGGAAATTCCAGCAGGAGTTTTTCTCGATCACTTGAGTTAACCAGATCGGAAAAGTAGTTCGAACTCTCACGCTCTCCCGGGAAGTATATCTCCTGGTAAGGCGGTTGGATAAAGTCGCTCAGTTGGAGAAGTTCTTCATGTGTGAATGGCTGGTTCTTGAAGAGCACGGTTCCTGCCAGGTGCGAGCCCTTGCCGGAGCTGAATCCTAGGATAGCTATCTGGTTCTCCGGTTCAGGAATCCCTGCGCGCTCCGCGGCCTTGAGAAGGGTGGATGTGATCCTCAAGAGCTCAAGAGGTGATCGAATTGTTCCGATCATCTTGGTGATGGCGAGATAGCCCGCGGGACTGAGATGACTCAGGTAATCAAGGAACGCTTCCTCGGTATAGAGGTAGCTCTCAAGATAGACATTCGAGTTGTAAAACGGGATATAAAGGTCTGCAAAAACAAGGTTGATCAGATCAAAGGTGTCTTCAGAGAAATGAATGAAAGTCCGGCCATCCATCAGAATAATCTCGGACTCCTGGTAAGTCCGACCGCTTTTCTCTGCAAGCTCTCCTTTGAGCATCCTGACGATGCCGGGGTTTATCTCGATACCCACAAGCCTTGATGGGTCGTGATATTTAGCCTTGGCCAGGTCCATGCCTCCTCCCACGCCGATCACGAGCACCCGAGGCCGAGAGAGAAAAGGGTAAGGCGGGCTTTCGGTAAAAAGTATGGGCATGGCGGCCAGGGAGGAGCAGTAGACATTGTTGGAATACATGTGCAACTCTGTCTTGAAGCTGTCCTGGATTTCACGCTTAAGCCCCTCCTGCACCACTTTGCCAGTGCCATCCGGGAACAGCATCTCTTTCCTGGAGTGTCCGGGGGTCTGGATCACATCAATTCGGGAGATCATGTTCCAGCGTGTGCCAAGGATTTTTGCTCCGGGAAGACGAGAGGCATGCGTGGCCAGGACCAGCGGTCCTGCTCCGGGCAGTTTGACCTCAGGGGCGAGGCGGATAAGGTCAAAGCGATTTGTGGCTATCTGGAGAGATAAAAGGGTCGCTGACAGGACCAGGATTAGCCCACAGAGGATCAAGGGTTTCAGCGAGAGCTTTTGTCCGGCAAGATATATGAGAGAGGTCAAGGCCGCGAGCGTTGCGCAGAAAAGCATGCTCGCCTCGCCACCCACTTCCGGCAGGAAGAAATAAATGGCCACCACTCCCAGCCCTGAGCCAAGGAGGTTTGAGAAGTATATGCGGAATGAAGTAAAACGGATGAAGGTGTAGCTGATGATCAGGCTGATGAGAAAATACGGAGCCGCGCAGAGCAGGGTTACAAGGTAGCGATTCAGTCCGCAGGCGATGGCAAAGAAGGCCGCGAGCACAGAGAGTGGGAGCAGGAGAAGGGATGCCTGGACCCCGGTTTCGGAGTTGGCGCGCCGAAAAAAGCATACCAGGCCTCCCATGCCCATGCCGAGCATTGTCACCGCCACCACGAACAGCTCGTGGCCATATATCCGCATGAACTGAAAGAGCTTGGGCTCTATCATCTCCATGAATAGGAGCACGAATGAGAGGATAAAAACCAGGATCAAGGCGGCCCGATCGCTTTTCATGACCTGCATCTTATCTTTTTTCCGCAATAGAATCAAAACGGGATGCCGGAGGGGATACCGCGGAGGGAGAAAGGTTAGAAGATTTTTTCCACCCGCACCTTCTCACCCGGACGAAGACGCGATTCCTCGATCTTTGACCGGGACAACAGTATCTCGCCGGACCTGGCCTCAGGCTCTCCTGCCTTGACATGTATGGAGCGCAGTCCACCAGTCCACCAACGCCGGTCATTGACATAGATCAGGTCCCCCGGCCTGGCCTTCATAGCATCCATGGCCTTTGGATCAAGTATGCCTTCCTCGGTCTCGGCTTCGCATAATGTGAGAAGCATCTTTTTACCCGGCTCCCGGTCGTTTGGAGGGCCGCCCTTGAAGAGTTCCTTGGCGCGCGCGATGGTGCTGATGATATATCCGGTAAGCTCGCTATCGAGCTTGGGCCTGGTCAGGTATGTAACTATCACGGCGATGGCTCCGGAGGTAATGAGCCCGTATAGAGCGCGCATGTAGATGAAGCCTCCCGGTGTAGGTATGCCGTGCAAGAAGGGATAGATCAGGACAGGCCACTTGATGGAGATGGCCACGGCCATGCCGCCGCCGAGCAAAGTCCAGAACGCGGCCCAGGGGGTATATCTCTTCCAGGTCATGCCCAGGATAACTGCCACGATCAACGGCGGGGTAGAGGCCGCGGTAAACGCGGCGTGTGCCTCGTATATTGATTTGAAGGATGCGTAAAGCGGGACAAGACAGAGTCCGAGCAGGGCAAAGAACAACGAGAAGATACGCGCCCACTTCAGGTAGTAGCGATCATCACGGTTCTTGACCACGAATGGCCTCCAGATGTCGTTTACGGCAATGGCCGAGACCGCGTTGATCAGGGTGTCAACCGTGCTCATCAGGGCGGCTGTGAGCGCGGCCAGGATCAGGCCGAAGATGCCGGGCCTTGTGACAAGCTCGCTCACGATCACAAATATCTTCTTGGGATCCGTATCCTGGGGGATGATGCCGAAGCTGGCCATGGCCCTGCCGATCCAGCCAGCACTGCTTACCGCAATAGCCGCAAGGGGCATCAATACCAGGATAACGGCTATGACAGCCTTTCGGCCATCCTTCACGCTCTTGCAGGCGAGAAACCGCATGATCAGACCCTGGTTTACGAAATAAAAGGCCATGGTACTTCCAAACAGGTCTTGCCAGAAGATGCCCACATGGGGAAAGGCAGGGTCCGAGTTAAAGGATGAGAAGGGCAGACGGTGGGTTACAGGCAGTCCGCTCCAGAAGCGCTCCCAGCCCCCGAGGTAATATACACCGAGAAACAGGAGTGCAAACCCGGCAATAAGTAGCAGGAAGCCCTGAAGCAGGTCCGTCATGATAACAGCGGTCTGGCCTCCGGCAGTGACATAGATGGCGCAGATTATCGCTATGACCACGGCCCAGGCGAATGCATGCCCGCCCAGGCTCTGGTAAAACTCAGGCGGAATATGGAAAGCCTGCCGAACGCTCTCCACCCCGATGTCTCCCAGCACAGCCTTGAGCGCCACCCCGAGCGTGTAGAAGTTGATCCCGATATAGCCCACCATGTAGAGCATGATGAAAATTATGGCCATGATCCGGGCCGGCCGGTTGAAGCGTTTTTCAAAGTATTCCGGAATAGAGGAAACCCTTGAGAAGTAGATGATAGGTAGCCAGCCGAGCATGAAGAGCGGCGCAACGAACCAGTCATTGAGATATGTCATGCTAGATGAAAGCCCGTACACAAAGCCGCGACTTGAGTACTTGATGAAGGAATAAGACCCGACCACTGTCGCGATGCATGAGAAAGCTATCAGCCACCAGGAGAAACGCTGGCCTGAGAAGAAGAAGTCCCGCGTAGAGCGAGTATAACGGCCGAAGATACTGCCGAAGCCCAGGACGAACAAGAAGTAAAAAAAGATGATCCCGTAATCCAGCGGCGTGCCGTGAACCTCTGTCATTACTTTCCCCTTTTACTGCCGCACCAGGAGTATCCAGATTACATGGACTCCAAGATACCCTATATAGCCCAGGAGCAGAATCCAGAAGGTCCGCCTTTCAACCGGGTGATCAAGGCTTGAGCATCCCTCGCGAAAACAAAGATACACGGTGATGAAGAAGAAAAGCCCTCCCACTCCATATTCATAGGCAAGTTGAAGCCAGTTCATCCTCTGTCTCCATGAAAGCGATCCGACTTGATTATAAAGACTATCAAGCTTCAAGATATTTGCAAGAGTCGCGAAAGAATGGTATCAAAAAGGGCTGTAAGGGGGTCGCGATGGATGCGGTGCAATGGAAGGGGCGTGAGATATTCGATCCGGATAGCTGTGACAGGTGCGGGGAGTGCCTGGCGGAATGTCCGGTCTTTGATCTTGATAAAGAGGGCTCTAAGCGCGAGATAGAGAACCTTATCCAGGGCCGAAACCTTGAGGCTGTTATCGAGCATTGCACATCCTGCTTTAGTTGTAACCTTTTTTGCAAGTCAGGGCTTCTGCCATACGAGCTTATCCTGTGGCGATGGTTTGAGAGATACCAGGATAAAGGCCTGCCAGGCCTTGCCCGCGTGGTTATGCCGAGCGAGCCTCTGAGTTTGTGGCGAAACCTGAGACCCTATCTTTCCGAACACGAGAAAAAAAGCCTGGACTCATGGGCTAAACCTCCGAAAGGCTCCGAGGTGCTTTTTACCGGCACTATGACATGCCTTTTCCCCTACCTGCTCGATCTAAAGCTGTTCAAGGATGTCGAGATAATCGGGACCGAGGAATTCTGGACAAGCGGCGCGCTTTACTACCAGCTCGGCCTGTTTGACCTCGTAGAAAAAATCGGGATGATGGTCAAGGACCGTTTCCAGAAAATGGGTATTAAAAAAGTGATCCCTTTCTACGCGGCCGAGTATGCCATGCTTAAGAAGATATTCCCCCGGACATTCGGAATCGAGTTCGACCTGGAAGTGATTGACCTGGAAACCTGGCTTCTTGACCGGATAAAAAGCGGCGAGATCGAAATAAAGAGAAAGCTCGACATGACCGTTACCCTCCAGGACTCCTGCTGGTCCAAGGCTCTCGGATCAGAGTTCTTTGACCGCGCAAGAGAGATTCTAAGCCTCACCGGCGTCAGGATAGTTGAGATGAAAAACAACCGCGAGCACTCCCTCTGCTGTGGCTTCGGCGCAGGCGCAGGCCGCTTCAGCGTGGTGGATATTTTTCAGGGCATAGGAAAAAGGCTCAGGCAGGCCAGGGAGACCGGCGCGGATGCACTGGTGACGCACTGCACCGGGTGCCTGTTTATTCTTTCAGTCGGGCTTGCCGCGCAAAGAAGCAAACTCCCCATATACCACCTGTCACAAATTCTGGCCATGGCCTCCGGCGAGAACGGCGAAAACGGCGAGAACGGCGAGAACGGCGAGGGGGGCGAAAAATTGCAAAGCAGGAATATCCAGCGAGGAGCCCAGATAATTCGAGCGCTCATCCGGGCAGGAACAAGACACCCTTTACTCTTGATGAAAAGATTCCGCGTTGAAGGACCAGCAGGCCAGGCCGGAGAATGACAGAGACTCGAATGGAAAAAACATGAAACCCTGTCTTTATTTTTTAAAAAAACGAGGCCACTAATTGAAAATTGAAGCACTGGCCCCGCAAAGGGTGAACGAGAACGAGGTCTTGATCCCGGCTTCCGGGGAGATGAAAATCCCGGCCCGGATATTCGCCCGGGAGGAAATCCGGCTGGAAGAGACTGCAGTGGAGCAACTAAAAGCGGCCTGCGCTCTGCCCGGAGTGGAGGCGGCCCTGGGCATGCCCGACATCCACCAGGGCTACGGCGTGCCCATCGGCTGTGTGGTCGCGCTCCGGGATCATGTAGTCCCGGCCGCGGTAGGCTATGACATCAACTGCGGAATGCGGCTTCTCACAACTCCTCTCCGGGCGAAAGAGCTTGACCTCAAGCTGATAGCGGAAAGCATTCACCGCGACATCCCGCTCGGGGAGGGCAAGAAGAATGTTCGATTATCACGGGATGATTTCGTGGCAGTGCTTGAGGGGGGAGTGAGGGCACTCTTCGAGATCAAACACTCCGGCGCACGGGCCTGGGAGTTCTGGGACGATGAAGAGGAGCGGCCCTTGCTTGACCGCATCGAGGATCAGGGTTGTATGGATGGAGACCGATCCGCGGTTTCTGACCGGGCCGTAGAGCGAGGAAAGGATCAACTCGCAACACTTGGCGGGGGCAATCACTTCATAGAGATTCAAGAGGTCATGCGAATTTACGACCATGCCCTTGCTCAAAGATTCAACCTCTTTGAGGGCCAGGCCGTTGTCATGATCCACTCCGGCTCTCGCGGACTCGGACACCAGGTGGGAGATGATTACATGCGCCTTGCCCGCGCCTATGATGACAGCCACGGAGGGGGCCAGCCAAACAACAACCTCTGCTTCCTCCCTATCCAAAGCAAGGAAGGACAGAGTTACCTCGGGGCAATGCACGCCGCGGCAAACTTCGCGTTTGCCAACCGGCACCTCATGGCCGTGCTGGTCAAGCATAATTTCAGGCACTATTATGATGACATGCCCATGCACTTGATATATGATGTAGCTCACAACATAGCCAAGTTCGAGCGGCATGGGGGAAAGCTCCTTCTCATTCATCGCAAGGGCGCAACCAGGGCATTTGATGCCGAGCACATGAAGGGATCGGTCTTCGCTGATACGGGCCAGCCTGTGCTTATCCCCGGGTCCATGGGCACGGCAAGCTATCTCTTGATAGGGATTCCCGATGGCGCCCGGACCATGTTCAGTGTCAACCATGGCGCAGGCAGGGTGATGAGCCGCACACAGGCCGCGGGAAAGCGCGGAAAGCGCGGCAGGAAAAAAAGAGAAGCCGCAGTCTCGGACCAGAAATTCTCCAAGAGCATGGAAGGGGTATACCTGATATGCGAGGACCGGGGTTCCATCAAGGAAGAGGCTCCTGCCGCTTACAAGGATATTGATGTGGTGATTGAGACCGTTATCGGGGCCAACCTGGCAAAGGCCGTGGCGCGCATGGTCCCGCGGGCTGTCTTGAAAGGATGAGACAATGGAAGATGTAAACCTGCTTAAGAAGATTCCACTGTTCAGAAATTTCAAGTCCACGGAACTCGCAAGCGTAAGCATGGTGGCCCACCGCGAGCGTTATAAAAAGGACCATGTCATCTTCAAGGAAAGGGCCAAGGGGGATGCGCTTTTCATCATCAAGAAAGGCAGGGTGAGGATAGTCAAGATAGATTCCTTTGGCGAAGATCACACCCTGGCCCTGCTCAAACCGGGCGAATATTTCGGAGAGATCTCCCTGGTGGATCGCGCTCCCCGGTCAGCCACGGTGGTCGCTCACGAGGACACGGAATGCATCGTTATAAAGCGCGCGGACTTCAGAAACCTCATTGCCGGAAATACCGAGATAGAGCGGAAATTCTACAAGTCCTTCTCCGAGGTCCTGTGCGAGAGACTGCGGGTAACCAACGAGAACCTCACATTCTCACAGGAGATCAATAAGCTCATCCAGGAGCTGGATTGAAAGAAACCAGATGAATAA
Organism: uncultured bacterium; assembly: GCA_964580655.1. GTDB lineage: Bacteria > RBG-13-61-14 > RBG-13-61-14 > RBG-13-61-14 > CAZOMR01 > CAZOMR01. The sequence goes on along the minus strand of CAZOMR010000049.1, from coordinate 5,807 downwards.
TACCCTGACAGCTATCCCAGGAATCAAGGTCGGACATGCCTCGGATATTGAACACGGGACCGGTTGCACAGTGGTGCTTTGCGAAGAGGGTGTTGTGGGTGGAGTTGATGTTTGCGGCACAGCCACCGGGAGCCGCGAGTTGCTCACCCTGAACCCGATGCACAGCGCAGAGCGCTTACATGCGATATGCCTGGCCGGGGGAAGCGCGTATGGCCTGGGCGCCGCTGATGGCGTAATGCGCTGGCTTGAGGAACGCGGGATAGGATACCAGACCAGCGTGGCCGTGGTGCCGATCGTGCCTGCCGCGATCATCTTTGACTTGAGCTTCAAGGACAAAAAGGTCAGACCGGACGCCCCAATGGGATACCGGTCATGCCGGGCCGCATCCGAGGGGCCGGTGGAGGAAGGGAGTGTGGGTGTTGGCACAGGCGCAACAGTGGGTAAGCTCCTTCTTCAGACCGGGGCCATGAAGTCAGGTGTTGGCTCATACTGCATGGAGACACTGGACGGGACAAGGGTGGCGGCCCTGGTGGTGGTAAATAATTTCGGGGATGTGCTTGACTTCCGGACAGGCAAAATCCTGGCAGGATGTCGGGACCCGGAGACAGGAAAATTCCTGGATGTAGCACAGGCTCTGGCGAAAATGAAGAAAGCCCCGGAGATCGGTCTTGGCGAGAACACCAATCTCGCGGTTGTGGCCACGGACGCAAATCTTTCAAAGCCGCAGGCCGCAAAGCTGGCGCAAATGGCACAGGCAGGGCTTGCAAGAACCCTGTCACCGGTGCACAGCACCTTTGACGGGGATGTGGTCTTTGCAATAAGCGCCGGCGATAGGAATGGCGAGATCAACCAGCTAGGTATTCTTGCGGCCTCCGCCGTGGCCCAGGCCGTGAACCGGGCCGTGGAGAAAGCAGACGGGCTCGGAGCACTGCCCGCGCTCAAGGATTTGCGAGAGAAAAAGAAATAGAGACGCTTCGATTTACTTTAGAAAACAGGAAGCATCTATTCTATTCGGGAAACATCTGGGAGACGCTGACGAAGCGGTAGCCCTTCTCGCGCATGGCGTCAATGGCATCCGGCAGGGTCAAATGTGGGAAATCCTTTTTCCGGTCCGTGGACAGGTGCATGAGGATTATCCCGCCATTAGCCTTTCCGGGAACCCCGTCATCCAGGTTGACAAAGCGCTTGTAAAGCTCATCCGCAGTCAGGTAATGCTTCGAGCGCTCATCCGAGACCCAATCCAGGATGTCGTAATTCTTGCGTCCCGGACCGCGTGTCCAGTCCACATGCTTGAATCCGACTTCCTCTGCCCAGCGCCTCAACTGGGCGTTCTGCTCGCCATAAGGAGCCCGCCACCAGCCCTTCATCTTCTCCCCGGTCGCCGCGGTGAAGAGCTCCGCGGTCCTGGTCAGTTCAGCCTGCAAGAACTCCCTGGTGATACCTCGCAGGGTGTAATGACGGTGGTTCTGGTTATAGGTGGTGAGGTGAGGATGCGAGTAAGTGTGATTCCCAGCCTCGTGCCCGTCTGCCACAATCCGCCGGACTATCTCAGGGTATTTCTCGATGAACTGCCCGGTGAGAAAAAGCGTGGTCTTGATGTTTTTTTCACTGAGAATGTCGAGAATTTTTCCCGCGTAATTGGCCTCGGCACCGGCATCAAAGGTCAGGGCCAGCTCCATGCGCTTCCTATGTCCACGCATGTAATTGAGAGCGGGTAGCTTCGGTACCTTTGCGATCTTCCGGCTTATCCTTTCTATTAATCTGCCCAATGAATATAAGCGATGCCCATCATCATCCTCGCCAGCCACCTGTATCAAATTCGCCCCGGGTTTCAGCTTTACATCCTGAAAGGAAAAACTGCCGTGGTCCGGCGCCGCAGTCGCCACAGCCTGGCCGTTGAGAAAGAGGATAACCTGGCTCGCTCCAGGGGCCTCGCCGTAAAGAGCAAAGCAGGAGTTCGTAAGCTCGATATTCTTCATGGCCAGCTCAAGGGTCGGAGGGTTTGAGAAATACGACGAGTCCTCTAAAGATAAAGGGTTTTCAAAATCAGCAACCCCGGGATTTGCAGAATGATTGCTTCTATACCACACAAGGCCTCCGGCAAGACTCCCGACTATTGCAAGCATAAGCATGGTGGAGATGCCAATAACCCGAGCCCGGCCAGGCTTTCTTCCCCTTTTCTTTTTCCCTTCAATACTATCAAGCCGCTGGCCCAATGAGATGACAGCCCGGGCAAGCCTTTCAGTTTGCTTCTGGAGCACAACAACCCTGTCCGCAGTGGTGGGCTTCTTCTCCTGCTTTTTGAGATTCTTCTTTTCCGCCTCAGCCCTCTGCCAGGATGTGTGGCAGACCTCGGAGCAAAAGATATGGTGGGAAAGCGTGATCTGACAGGACGGGCAGATAGGCTTGCGACAAAAATAACACCGCCGCCTGGCCTCGCGCTCCGGATGCCGATAGCAATTCATCTCAGGTCCCCTGCCGCCTTGCTTAGATATTAAACCAAAAAAATCGCCTGCTTGTCAATTTGTGCGGAATCTTATAGACTGGTGAAAAACCCGGCGGAGATATAGCAATGAAAAAATTTATGGTGCTTTCCGGGATAGGGCCTGACCGGACAGGGCTCGTGGATGATGTTGCTTCGTTCCTGGCCTTGCGGAACCTGAATATAGAGGACTCGCGCATGGCGGTGCTGGGAGGTGAATTCGCCCTGATACTACTGGCTTCCGGAGAGGAGTCCTCGGTAAAGGCAATTCGGAAAAGCCTTCCTGAACTGGAAAAGAACACGGGTCTGGCATTCAGCCTCAAGCAGACCGAGACACCGAGTAAAGGTACCCAGGCCCCGGCCATGCCCTTTCATCTTCATGCCACGGGAATGGATCATCCCGGGATAGTACACGAGATCACAAAAATTCTCCACGCAAACCAGATCAACATAGAATCCCTGGAAACCCATACTGGCTCAGCACCGGTATCCGGAACGCCCATCTTCTCTATGAGATGTGTGCTCTCAGTGCCCGCAACCATCAAAATCGCAGACCTCAGACGAGACCTCGAAGAAATTGCCGAAGCCATGAACATGGATGTCAACTTCGAACCGGAAGTAGATTGAATTATGGGGACACCATACCTAATTATCAAAATGTGGCTAGAAAATGAAAAAGAATGCGAATTGGTGCGAATTGGGATCAGGGCTTCAATGTTCAAAGTTCAAAGAGAATCTGCGTTTATCCTACGGATCTTCGATCTGCGTAATCTGTGGATAAATATTTTTTTCTTTGCGCCCTTTGCGTCTGCTACGCATCTGTAGGACCCTCCGGATCTGTAGGATTTGCGGTGAAAATAGGCTTGAGACTTGAGGCCTGAGACTTGCGGTTCGGTTCACCTTTTTATCGAATCATTTATTTTCTTAATATCCTCCGGCGGGAGTTTGAATTTGCGGTCTTGGGTCTGGAGTCCGTTTTGCTCCTGCTCCACATCATACTGCTGGGTGTAGCAGTATCCTTTTATATAGGGGTATTGGCCGATGGCCTGGGTATAGGAGCGGTAGTTGTCCAGGAGCGACCGGTCCTCTGTCTTGTAGAATCCGAAGCCTCCATACTCCGAGATGATGATTGGCTGGCCCTTGTATTTCGTGCCCCAGAAGAGCGGAGGCATTGTCAGTACCCCCCTTGCTATATTGGGAATATTACGCAAAATGCCCCAGGAAGGCTTTTCAAGTGTCTTATAAAATTCCTCCGATTTTTCTACTGTCGGGATGTAATGGTGTACATCGAGGATGTCGGTCTTTCTATGAAGCCAGCCCGAATTATCCACAATCAGCCTGGTGGGATCAATGTCCTTGCAAAGCCGCACGCACTCAAGCCACCATCTCCGGGCAACCGGATTCCAGACTGCATCCATGAGACCCCAGGTCTCATTAAATATGGTCCACACGATCACGGAAGGGTGGTTGAAGTCCCGCTGGATCATCTCACTCATCTCGTTTTGAAACTGTGCCCGGCTTGAGCGCTTCGGAATCTGGTTGATCTTCCAGAACATGAAGCCCGGCATCTCTTCCCATATAAGGAATCCGAGCCTGTCGCACCAGTAATAATACCGCGGGTCCTCGATCTTCTGGTGGATGCGTGCGCCGTTGAAGCCCATGAGCTTCGCTGCCTCCACATCCTTACGGAAGGCCTCGTCGCTGGCAGGCGAATAGACCCCGGGAGGGTAATATCCCTGCACAAGGAGGAGCTTCTGGTATATTGGCTTTCCATTGAGAAGCACCTCGCCATCCCGGACATCAATGGTGCGAAGGCCCGCATAGCCGGCCACCCTGTCAATCACCTTGCCCTGGCTGTCAGTTATCTGGAATTCAAGGTCATAAAGGTTGGGCTCATCCGGGGACCATAATTGAGGGTTTTCAACCCTCCAGATCAATTCTGTAACCGTGGACTCAAGCCCCACTTTATCCGGGCATTTTATCAACGCGCCTTGCGGGTCCTTTATAGTTACGGAAAGAAAATTTCCCTGCTCGGGCCTATCCGTAAAGACCCTGACCCTGACCTGACCCTTATTCAGCTCCGGCCATATCTCATACCTTATTATATATACAGGCCCCACGGCCTCGAGCCAGACCGTCTGCCAGATGCCCGAGACAGCAGTGTACATGATTCCCCATCCTTGGTCCTTCCAGGTCTGCTTGCCGCGCACCTGCTGAACGCTCTTGGAATCAAACACCCGGACAGCCAGCCGATTCTCCCCCGGTTTCAGATTGCTCGTGACATCAAAGCAGAAAGCCGTATACCCGCCCTTGTGCTCGCCAAGGTAGTCCCCGTTCAGCCAGACCTTTGCATGGTAGTCAACCGCGCCGAAGTGCAGAATTACCCGCCGGCCATTTAGCTCCTCCGAGAGCTCAAACCGCTTTAAATACCAGAACACCTCGCTGGGATTCTCACGGGCTATCCCACTTAAGCGAGACTCGATTTCAAACGGCACAATGATTTTTCCTGATTTTTCTCCTTTTTCAATTCCAATTCTCTCTCGCGAAAACCATTCATCAGCCTCACCTCGGTCTTCCGGGTCCTCCTGGAAAAACCATTCCCCGTTAAGGTTCTGCCAGGCATCCCGTATCAGGTCAGGCCTAGGATGCTCAGGCCGTGGAGGTTCAGCCCCGGCCGCAAAGCTTGTAATCATGGTTACAAAAGATAAAAGAAGAATTAAATCCAGTTTCAGCATTATTTCTCTCCTTCATTTTTCCGGGTTTGATGGGTCCTGTGGGTCGCATAGCCCTTTCCCACAAGAATTCCGTCCTCGTTAAAGGCCTCGGCCTCGGTCACGATTGATCCTTTGCCCTTATGAACAATCTTGCCATACGCTGTTATAATCCCTTCGCGTAGCGGGGCCATGTATTTGATGTGCAGGTCCTGGGTGACCGTGGTTTCGTTGCCCTCCATCACCGGGACCGTGGCCAGCCCGCAGGCTGAATCCAGCAGGCTGGCAAGCACCCCGCCGTGTGCGGTGTTCCAGATATTCTTATGCTCGGGCTTTACCACAAGCTCCATCCTGGAACCTTGCTCCGTGAATTCAACAAGCCTCATCCCGATGTGGATGTAATATGGAGAATTGTTCACGGCATCACGCACGGAATTTTTATCAGGGGGGCTTGAGCCGGTTATGCGCTTTTCAGTGGACACCATTAACTCCTTTTGTTAATAAATAATTAACACTCAATATACCCCAAATCCTCGCTCATAGGAAGGGGGTAATGAAATTGGGGGTGTGCGACATAAATGGTGACTATCCGTGAAATATACGGCTCCTCTTGA
>CAZOMR010000048.1:0-16387 GCA_964580655.1 uncultured bacterium | reverse complement strand
CTCAAGAGGAGCCGTATATTTCATGGATAGTCACCATTTATGTCGCACACCCTTCTATAGCCTGATTCTAGCACTTGAGGCCGAGTTATGTTAAAATCAAATAAGTGATGAGATGAAGCAAACGAAAACCAGACCCACGCTCATGGACCAGGCTCGAAAGGGCGTTGTTACCCGGGACATGGTCAGGGTGGCAAGGTCCGAGGGGGTTGAGCCGGAGTTCATACGCGATGGTGTTGCTGACGGCACGATCGTGATCACGCGCAACCGGATGCGAAAGCAGGTCAATCCCCTGGGTATTGGCAAGGGCCTTCGCATAAAGGTCAACGCCAATCTGGGCACGAGCAATGACCGATCAAGCGTAAAGGAAGAGCTCGCAAAACTCCACGCGGCTGAGAAGGCCGGGGCAGACACGGTCATGGACCTGAGCACCGGAGAGCCTATTACCAGGGTGCGCCGGGAAATCATCTCCAGGACCCGTGTCCCGATCGGCACTGTGCCCATTTACCAGGCCGTGATCGCCGCGGTCAAAAAGAAAAGGCCGTTTGTTTACATGAGCGCGGACGACCTCTTTCAGATCATCCGCCTGCATGCGGAGGATGGCGTGGATTTCGTAACAGTGCACTGCGGGGTTACGCGCGAGAGCGTGTCCAGACTCAATGATGAAGGAAGGGTTCTGGATGTGGTCAGCAGGGGCGGCGCCATGACCGTGGTGTGGATGGATTTTAATCGCAAGGAAAACCCGCTGTATGAACATTTCGACCGACTGCTCGATCTGGCACGGGAATTCGAACTGGTACTCTCTCTAGGAGACGGGCTCCGGCCCGGATGCCTGGCTGATGCAACAGACCGCGGACAGGTGCAGGAACTGGCAATACTCGGAGAGCTGACGGAACGCGCCTGGGAGAGAGGCGTGCAGGTAATGATCGAGGGACCAGGGCATGTGCCCATGGACCAGATCCAGGCCAATGTGTTACTTGAAAAGCGCCTGTGCCACTCTGCTCCATTCTATGTCCTGGGCCCGCTCGTTACTGACATCGCTCCCGGATACGATCACATCACCGGCGCCATCGGAGGCGCCATTGCCGCATTGGCCGGTGCGGACTTTCTCTGTTATGTCACGCCCTCGGAGCACCTTCGCCTTCCGGATGCCGATGATGTGCGCGAGGGTGTCATGGCAAGCCGAATTGCGGCACACGCCGCGGACATCTGCAAGGGCGTGAACCACGCATGGGATGAGGACCTCAAGATGGCCAAGGCCCGAAAGGCGCTCGACTGGCAGGCCCAGATTCGTCATTCCCTTGACCCGGACCTGGCCGGAAAAATCCGCTCTTCAAGTCTGCCGGAGGATAACCAGGTTTGCACTATGTGTGGGGAGTACTGCGCCATCAAGCTGATCAAGAAGACCTGAAGCCCTCATGTCAGAGGAACCCCGAGGATTCGATCTCCTTTTCAAAGGCGCGCACATAGCTGACGGGACTGGCGGAAAAGTCTTTCAGGCTGACCTGGCTATCAAAGGTGACCGGATAGAGGAAATCGGAGGACTGTCAGCGGCTCAGGCACAGCGCATCATCCCGGCGCATGAATTCATACTCGCACCCGGATTCGTGGACATGCACGGCCATTCCGACTATCAGATACTCGCAAGGCCGGAGGCTGACTCCAAGGTCCTCCAGGGTATAACTTGCGAGATCGCGGGAAACTGCGGTTACTCCGCCGCACCTGTCTCCGGGGAACTCTTCAAAGAGCGGGCCGAATCCTGTAAGAAGCTCCTCGGTCTGGAAATAAAATTCTCAACACTTGATGAGTACCTGGAGCAAGTGCAATCCCTGAAACCAGGGATTAATTTCGCGCCTCTGGTCGGTTACAACACCCTGCGCGCAGGTGCAATGGGCTATAAAACCGGGTCACCTTCGCGCCTTGAGATGAAGGAGATCAAGGTGGCCCTTGAGCAGGCCCTTGACCAGGGCGCATTTGGTATGAGCGCTGGCCTGGCCTATGCGCCTGCCTGCTATTCTAAAAGGGATGAGCTTTTTTCCTGCGCATCATCAGTGACGCGGGCCAAAGGCTTTTTCGCATGCCACATCCGGAGCGAGGGGCGCGGATTGATTGAGGCTGTCCAGGAGATGCTTGATATAGCGGCCGGCTCAGGCGTGTCCCTTGAGATATCTCACCTGAAGACATCAGAGAAAGAGAACTGGGCAAAGCTGGATCGAGTTTTCGAGTTGATAGAATCAGCGCAAGAGAGCGGGCTAAAGGTTCGGGCGGACAGGTATCCCTACCTCGCGGCCTTCACAGGGCTTTCATCCATTCTCCCGGAATGGGTGTTCGCAGGCACCAGGGATGACTATCTTTCCCGGCTCCGCGAAGATGCATCGAGGCAGAAGATCAAGGAAGATGTGGAGAATCTTCATCCTGACCCCGGATACCTTGGCCGCGTTGTTCTCGCAGAGGTATTTGATCCGGACATGAAACACCTTGAGGGCATGAGCATTGAGCAGGCCGCGGAAGAGTGCGGTCAGTCTCCTATGGATGTGGCACTTGACCTCCTGGCAGGCGATGGCGAGAGCCCTACCGCGATCTATCACACCATGTCGGAGCAAAACCTCTTTCGCATCCTGCAAAAGGAATGGGTCATGATCGGCTCCGACTCAGCAGTGCGATCCCGCGAGGGAGTCCTCTCAAAGGGCAAGCCGCATCCCCGCGCATTTGGAACCTTTCCACGCATCCTCGCCTATGCGGTGCGACAAAAACAAATCCTTTCTCTGGAGGACGCGATAAAGAAGATGACCTCTGACCCTTGCCACATGGCAGGCATCAAGGATCGCGGCAGGATTCAAAAAGGGTTCTTCGCTGACCTCGTGCTTTTCGATCCGGAAAAAATCCAGGACCGCGCCACTTATGAGGATCCGCATCAATTTCCAGAGGGAATAGAGATGGTGGTGGTCAATGGAAAAGTGGCGGCTGAAAAAGGAAGGCTCAGCTCACAGCGCGCTGGAAAAATTTTGAGAAGAAGCGAATGAAATCCCTGATCGGCATTACCCCTGATTTCGATGCGGGACGAAAGATCAGGACTCGCACAAAAAATGAAGGCGTGGTCTATCTCTGGGACATGTATCTGCAGGCCATAGTGGATCATGGTGCGCTCCCGGTAGTGCTTCCGATCCTGGATGATGCGAAATTGATCCGGGAGCTTGCGAGGATTCTTTCCGGGCTGGTGCTTGCTGGAGGCGCTTTTGACATTCATCCGCATCACTACGGCGGGAAGCCGATCCGTGAGCTTGGAGCGATCAAGGAGAACCGCACACGGTTTGAGCTGGCTTTGACAAGCGAGGCGCTCAAGCTGGACCTGCCTGTGCTCGGCATTTGCGGCGGGATGCAGGCTGTCAATGTGGTCTTTCGCGGGACACTTTATCAGGACATAAAGTGCGAGGTTCCGAATGCGATCCAACACCAGCAGAAGCCTCCCAGGGACAAGCCGTCACACGATGTGACCATAAAGTCGGGAACAATTCTCTCGCGCATCATGTTCGGAAGGAAGCTGATGCAGGATAAAATCTCACGGGTCAACAGCACTCATCATCAAGCGGTTAAAAGGCCCGGCAAGGGTCTTGTCGTAAGCGCGCTCGCTCCGGACGGAGTGGTTGAAGGGATTGAAAGCCCAGGCCATGCTTTCATCGTTGGCGTGCAGTGGCATCCGGAAATTCTTTACCAGCAAATGCCCGAGCACGCGAGAATCTTCAAGGCATTCCTGAGAGCGGCCCGAAAAAGGGCAGGGGATAATCAGGGCGCGGAGGGGTAGTAATAATCCCTTAACCTCTCAAGCTCCTTGGCATTCGGAGAATCAGGCTCAAGCCTGAGCGCTTCAAAGAGATGAAACCTGGCCTCTTCCGGACGCCTTAGTTGCAGGATCAAAATCATAGCAAGGTTTGAGTGCGCTCCTGCATCTTGCGGGTTTATGTGAATGATCTCCTTCAAAATTTCAACACTCCTGGAAAATTTTTTCTGCTGATAGAAAATCCGGCCTGCGTTTTTTCTGGCCAGGATAGAAAAGGGATCAATCGCCGCGGCCTGAATGTAATAGCCGAGTGCGTCTTCCGGCTTGTTCCGCCTCTCATAAAGGAATCCCAGGTTGTTCAGGGCGGATGGATAAAACCGGTCAAGCTCATGCGCGCGTTCTAAAAGGGTCGCCCCCTCATTTTCTTCACCCTGTTTCAGAAACATGGCTCCAAGCTGGTTCAATGCCGCGGCATTCATCGTGGGATCGGAAAAGCCCTCTTCGCAAATGAGCCTCGCAGAATCCCCCTGTCCCTCTTTTGCCGAGACCTGGCACTTATAAAACCTCCGTGACTCATCATCCAATCGCGCCTGCAGGAATTCATTGAAAAGCCCTTCTGCCACGATCAGGTTGTCCTTGGCCAGCTCGATCTGAAACAGTAGAAGATTCTGATCATCCTCAGGTAAAGCCGCCATCGCCTCCTGCAATACATTTTCCGCGAGCTCCGGCTGGGAATGCGCAAGATATGACCGCGAAAGCTCAAGCCAGGCAGAAGAGTTCTCCGGCTCAACCTTTACCAGATGACGGGCCGTCACAAGATCATGCTTTTTGAGATCAGCATGATTGAAACTCAAGGTTCCCAACAGAAAAAGGATGAGCACCGCTATAATTCCGACCAGGGCCTTCCTGCCGGAACCCGGATGCCCGGAATCAAGGATAAGATTGAAGATCATGCCTGCGAAGACAATTAACATGAAAAGTCCGAAGAGATAGGCCGTGCTGAATGAGTATAATGCAGCCAGGAATCCGATGGCTGTGCTTATAAGAATAATAATAGAATGGACTGTGGGTTCCTGATACCTTGCTATTCTCGTCCAGTTGAAAAAAAGATAGATGGCCGCGACAAGGTAAAAGCCTGCAATGCTTATCCATAATATGGAAGAGCCTGGAAACCATGAAGGAATATGAACTGGAAGAATACCGGTCAGGATCAGGGGAAGTGTGATCTCTGCACCAAGGGTTGAATAAGAATTGAGCCAGGAAGAGACGGGAACCTGGGCACTGGAGATAATTATGACGGCAAGATAAACAAGGGAGAAGACAAGAAGCAGGAATTCAGTAACCAAAAATCTTTTTTTGTTGAGCAACAGGGAAGAATCAGGCATTTCCGCTTGTGGTCTGAATAAGAATACCATGACAAGGATCGCGCTGAAATGCGATGAAATCGCGGCGAAGTAAAACAGGATTCCGGGAATAAGAAAGAGCAATGAGTTTTTTGCTCCTGCTTTTAAGCCGAGAAATAAAAGTCCAGTTGCTATCGCTCCGAAGAAAAGCGCTAAGATAGCTCCGCGGGCCTCTGCCCGTGAGGTCAACTCGGCAAGGTATGGATGGAATGCGATAGAGGCAAAAAGGAATAAAAGCATGAGAGGATGATCCCTTGATGTTCGGCTCATCATCAAGGCCAAAACAAAAATCAGGCTCAGCGAAAATAGTATGAGAACCAGGTGAGAGAGCCGGAAGGCAAAAGGCGAGGGCGCATGTCGGGCCTGGAACCCGCAAAGCCAGAAGCCTAAAAATTCTCCCGGGGCATTTTGAAAAATCTCGCCTGCCTTCATGTTCTTGAGCGGGTGAACAGGCGAGGCAAATAGCTCAAGCTCGGCTCCCTGCCAGGGCGCCTTCAAAGCCGGGGAATGGGTGAAAGCCGCGAGTCCTAACACGACCAGGAATGGCAAAAAAATTTTCGCTCTCATCATGCGCCTTTTTTCTCCGCAAAGGAAGCTATCTCTTGCGCCAGCTTCTGATGCTCCTCGGCTCCTACTATTTTACCTGTTTTCTCGATAGAGGGAAGCGAAAAGTTATTCTTCAGCTTTTCCTTGAGTCTCAGAATCCTTGAATTGGCCTCGTAGATTCTTCTGAAAGCCAGCGCGTTATTCTTGACCGCAAAGACCAGGGCCTTCCGGGCCCGCTCCGCGATTTGCGGATCATGCCCTATCAGAAGTATGTCCACGCCTGATCGCACCGCCATGAAAGCTATATCCTCTATCGGAAGCATATCCGAGAGCGCCTTCATCTCAAGGTCGTCAGAAATCACAGCGCCTTTGAAACCCATCTCCTGCCTGAGCAACTTATCCGTTATCGCCCCTGAGAGAGTGGCCGGGTGGTAGCGGTCTAACGCGGGATACTTCACATGCGCGGTCATGATCATATCAACTCCTGCGGATACGGCCTCACGGAATGGCGCCAGCTCGCGCTTTTTCAGGACATCAAGTGAGGCATCAACCACTGGAAGCTCCTTGTGTGAATCCACAGAGGTATCCCCGTGCCCTGGAAAATGCTTGACGCAGGCAAGAACTCCCCCAGCCTCAATGCCCTTTATCAAAGCCAAACCCATGCGCGAGACCAGCCCCGGATCACCGCCAATAGACCTGTCCCCGATAATAGGATTGTCAGGATTCGAGTCCACATCCATAACCGGAGCAAAATCCAGGTTGAAGCCCACAGCCCGAAGCTCCCCTGAAATTGCCCTGCCCATCCTGAAGGCCAGGTCATCTGAGCCGCTGTTTCCCAGAAATCGCAATGGCGGAAACTGCGTAAAAGGCGGTTCAAGCCGAAACACCCGACCCCCCTCATGGTCCACGGCCATAAAGGGGAGCGGATCACCTGTGGCTGAGTAAATATCCTCTGCAAGCCGCCGTACCTGCTTTGCTGATTTGATGTTCTCGCGAAAAAGAACCACTCCGCCGATCCGCTTCTCTTCAAGTGCCAGGGCCGTGTTTTTCGGAAGACGCGTTCCCTTGAAACCGGTGATTATCATCTGGCCGGTCATCTCATCAAGCTCATCCAGGGCCACCATTATCCTCCATTATGTCATATTCTTGAGACATCTTCCTTTGGACTCAATAGCCTGCGCAGACCATCCCCGAGAAAGTTGAACCCGAGCACTGTCACCATGATGGCCAGTCCCGGAAAGATGCTAAGGAAAGGCGCGGTAAAAAGAAAACTTGTTCCCTCATTGAGCATGGCTCCCCAACTGGGAATGCCCGGAGCGCCCAGGCCCAGAAAACTCAGGCTGGCCTCTGCAAGAATCGCAAGCGCTATTCCGAAAGTCGCCTGCACTATCACTGGCCCGCTTGTATTTATGAGCAGATGCCGCCAGATGATCCGGCCGCTTTTCGCGCCAAGCGCCATTGCGGCCTGCACATATTCCTTCTCGCGCTCGACAAGAACCTGGCCCCGCACCAGCCTGGAATAACCGATCCATCCCAGAATGCTCAGAGCAAGGATGATGTTCCTGAGACTCGGGCCCAGCACCGCGGTCAGCGCGATTGCAAGCAGAATTCCCGGAAAGGCCATGAGTATGTCCACGATGCGCATCAGGACCTGGTCCATGACTCCTCGAAAGAACCCGGCCAGAGCCCCCACGAAGATTCCGATCGTGGCCGATATAAAAACCGTGGAAAGGCCCACGATTACCGAAACCCTTGCACCATAGACAAGACGGCTGAGCTGGTCTCGACCGAGCTTGTCCTGCCCGAGCAAGTGCCCGGACCGCGGAAGAGAAAGCCCTTCACAAAGGTTCTGCTCATCCGGATCGTGCGGTGCAATGTAAGGCGCAAATACCGCGACCGCAATTACTAAGACAGCGACAGTGGCTCCGAAGATAATCCGGAAATTCCTCACGACCCCTCCTCGTACCGGACACGAGGGTCCACCAGCGCATAAAAAAGGTCGGTTACCAGGTTGACCAGGACATAACTCAGTGCGATGGCGAGCACGCACGCCTGCACCAGGGGAAAGTCGCGTGTATAAATAGAGTCAATAAGAAGCCTTCCGATTCCGGGCCATGCAAAGATGGTCTCGGTGATGATAGCGCCTGAGAGCAGTGCGCCGAACTGAAGGCCCAGCACAGTGATGACCGGGATCAGCGCATTCTTGAAAGCGTGTTTGAGAATGACCATGCGTTCTGAAAGGCCCCGTGCCCGTGCCGCAGTGAGGAAATCCTCGCCAAGCACTTCGAGCAAAGATGCCCGGGTCATCCGGGAGAGCAGGGCCGCGAGCGCAGTGCCAAGTGTAATGGCCGGAAGAACAAGGTGAGAAATCCCTCCTTTGCCGGATACAGGCAAAAGACCTAGCTTCAGCGAGAATACGAGTATGAGCATAGGCCCCAGCCAGAAGTTGGGAATGGATATCCCGAGCAGGCTGAAGCCCATTGCAGAATGATCCAGCCAGGTGTCACGGCGCCAGGCCGCGAGAATGCCAAGCGGGATGGCTATAACCACTGCAACCGCCAGGCCTGCGAGAGCGAGTTCAAGAGTGGCCATGAGCCGCTCCCGCACCTTTTGCAAGGCAGGCTGGTGATAAAAGATGGACTCCAGTTTGCCTGTGCCGAGTTCCTTGAAGAAGTAAACCAACTGCACCTGAAGAGGCTCATCCAGGTGATACTGCTTTCGCAGAGCCTCGCGGTCAGTCGGGGCCGCTGATTCTCCAAGCATCACCTCTACCGGGTCACCGGGGATCATGTGAATAAAAAAGAACACAAGAAGGCTCACGCCCAAAAGCACAGGAAGGGTGAGAAGCAATCGCTTAATGATATAATTGCGCATCCTGATCCTTTATTCCTCGCAGAACTCTGCCACGGCGAGCGATCGCCAGTCCCCTCCTGGAAAGATTCTGAAATTCTTGATTCGCGAATCACAGGCTACGACATCCCGGGAATACCACAGGCTCACATAAGGCAGGTCATGTGCAATGATCCTCTGCACCTGCGCGTAGACCTCGCGGCGCCTGTCCTGCTTTATGAGAGTGCGGCCTTGCTCGGTGAGCCTGTCCACATCAGGGTTTGCATATCCTCCGCGGTTTGCTCCGTATGGAGGTCGGCTCTTTGAATGAAAGATGGTGTAATACATGTCCGGCTCGGTTACTCCCACCCAGGTCAGGGTGTAAATCTGGAACCTTCCGGCCTGGATGTCCGCGAAAAGCGTGCCGAACTCGTGGCTCCTCACCTCGACCTCTATCCCCACCTCGGAGAGCGCATACGCTATGGCCTCTGCTATCCACCTGCGAAGCTTGTTTTGCGAGGTCTTATACAAAAGATGAAACCGAGGTTTTGGACCCGGGCCATCCGGGTCCGGAAAACCAGCCTCATCCAGGAGCGACTCGGCCCGGGCCGGATCATAACTATAAGTTTCCACATCCGGCTCGTATGCCCAGTGTGAAGGCGCGAGAAGGCCTGTGGCTGGTTGGGCCTGGCCCTGGAGCAGGCAATTGATCAGATCATCTCGCGGGATAGCGCACGCGATGGCCTCGCGGACCCTTCTGTTCTTGAGAATAGGGTCTTCCAGGTTGAACCCGAGGTAGGTGTAGTTGATCCCGGGCCGGGTTGTGATTGCAATTCGAGGGTTCCTGGCAAGGACCCGGAGGTCATCGGGTGGGACGGAGTTCTGGAGTATCTGGACTTCTCCCCGCTCAAGCGCCATGATCCGGGTTACATCATCCGGTATAACCCTGAAGATTATCCGATGGATTTCTGGGGCCTTGCCTGAATAGTATGGATTGAGATCAAGCTCGATCTCGCCCCCCGGCTCTCTGCGCAAAACCATGTAAGGCCCGGACCCTATGGGCCGCCTTCCGAATTCCTGTCCTCTCTCTTTCGCCAGATCGCGTGGAAGGATGCCGATGGTAAGCTGTGATAAAAAAGGAGAGTGGGGTTTTTCAAGCTCGAATCTGATCGTGCAGGGATCCAGGATAGTGATTTCCTTGATCCGCCGGGCAAGGTCCTGGTATGGAGATTTAAGCTCAGGGTCAGAAAGGCTCGTGATGGTGTATTTGACATCCCCGGCATCCAGGTCCCGGCCATGTGCAAAGCGTATGCCCTTTTTCAGGTGAAAGATATAAATCCGGTCATCTTCCACTTCCCAGGATTGGGCAAGGTCTGGCACTATCTCAGATCGCTCGTCTTGCATTACCAGGCTGTGAAACAGGAGCGGGATTATTCGCGTGGAGTAGGCGTCCCTTGCAAGCCGCGGGTCAAGCGTGATCGGGTTGCCCTCCAGTCCCGCAACCAGGGTCTGGCCGGATCGCTCATGTATGCCTGATCCTGGCGTGCAGGATGAGAAGGAAACCAGCAAGAGTAAAACTAAAGGAATCCTGTTTTTCATCCAAGGGTAATTGTGCCTGTCAGCCTTTGATCTCTCTCCTGAGCCGCTCCATCTCCTTTTTGAGTTCATCTTTTCTAACCGAGGCCGCGGGATCAGCGATCAGGTTATTCTGCTCGCGAGGGTCTTCCTTGAGATAGTATAGCTCGTCTTCCATTTTGCCCTTGTTATAAGTGATGTATTTCCACTCGCGTGTTCTCACGGCCCGGTTCGGAGGCACAGGCCAGGGTCTGTCCCGGAAGTATTCATAAAGGAATGAGTCGCGCATTGAATTCTGTTTTCCTTCAAGCAAAGGCATGAAACTCTTTCCCTGCATTGACGAGGGAACCCCCACTCCCGCAAGCTCCAGCAATGTGGGAGCAAGGTCAACATTGAGAACCATTTCCTCGATCTCCCTGCCAGGGTCTGCCACAAGCCCGGGACACCTGACCAGAAATGGAATCCGGATGCTCTCCTCATAAGCGAAGCGTTTGTCCACCAGGTCATGCTCGCCCCAGAAGAAGCCGTTGTCCCCGGCAAACACGACCATGGTATTTTCGGCCAGGCCACTTTCGTCAAGGTAATCAAGGACCCTGCCAAGGGTCTCGTCCACTGCGGCCAGGGTCTCGTAATATCTCTTGATAATAGGTATGATGCCCTTCGGCTCTCTCATGCCCATGACCGCTGTGTGGAGCAGGTTGTATTCATGCTTGCCGCCTTTGCCGTATTCCGGCGGAAGCTCGACCTCCGCACCCTCATATAGGCCCTTGAAACGGGGCGGCGGGGTCATAGGCGAATGCACGGCCTTGTGAGACAGATAAAGGCAGAAGGGTTTTCTGCGCGGCTTGTCAAGGAATTCAAGTGCGTAATCGGTGAGCCTGTCCGTGATGTAGCCCTTGTCCTTGACCTTCTTTCCCTGGATGTAAAGCGGGCAGTCATTATACACGCCCTGGCTCATGAAGGTGACCAGGTGATCAACCCCCCGCGGCCTCGGCTCTCTGAGTCCCCCGATGTGCCACTTGCCGACAAAAGCTGTCTCGTAATCCGCGCCTTGAAGATATTCAAGGAAGGTCTTTGGCAGGGGTTTTTTCTGGTAGCCGTTGTTCGTAACACCATTACGGTGCGCATACTGGCCAGTGAGAAAGCACGCCCTGCTCGGTGAGCAAAGCGATGTGGTGACAAAGGTGTTGGAAAAGCGGACACCCTCTTTTGCAAGCCTGTCCATGTTCGGGCTCTTGAAAAAGGGGTGACCCGCGCAACTCATCGCATCCCACCGTTGGTCGTCAATCAGGATGAAGATGATATTCGCGCGCTTGCCTTTGCCGGCAAAACTCCGGAGGGATGACAGTGCCGCGCCGGAGAAAGCCCCGGTCGCGGCCATATACTTGAGTGCCCTTCGCCTGGAAATTTTTTCCTGCATTTCCTTTCCTTTCTTATCATGAATTTTTTCCATGAAGCGAACCCATGATCTCATTCATTTTAACCCAGGGCCATATGGCAAGGCAATCATTGCAGAGGCGGGATCGTACAAAACTGCTCTAGACGCAGGGCTTGCCCTGCCAGATTCCGGGCGCCGCAAGCGGCGCCCCTACCTCTCACTCATGGGGCTCGGGATCAATGCATTCAGCGAGGTTGCCCAGGAATTTTTCCAGGTCCTGCTGGGCCGAGGCAAAGACCATAAAAAGGTCAGGCGGCATGGGCTCATCGGAAGGGATCTCGTAATAGAACATCAGCTTGATCCGGGTGCTTTCATTCTCAGGTAAGAAAATTGCGATGGCTCCTCCTGTGATGTCTCCGAGAAATAAGGTTAGATGGAGCCGCTCATCCGGAATGGCATTGACCACCACGGCCTGTGCGCTCATGACAGGCTCATCAGCCGGTGCCGTGAGATCGAGTGCCCGGCCTCGGTCGCCGATGGTGTCGCTTCCACCCTCTATGCGCGCGGATGACCCGAGTATTCCAGAGATGAATTCCTTCCGGGTGGCCTGCTCCCACACCTGATCAGGAGGGAGATTAACGAGCGCTTCGGCGCGATGCGTATTACACAGGACATCAAAGAGCTTAAGCTCTGGTTCGCTATCACTTCTTTTCAAGCCCATTCTGGATGGAAGCCTTCGAATTTTTCGCGACCAGATGTTAGCTATGACCTCAACAAAATTCTCGGTCCTCTCCACTCCGAGAGAATCAACTACGAATTCGGGTATTTGATACATGTTTCTGAACTTGAGCATTGTGCCCGATCTCTCAGGGGCGATATACATCTCTATCCGGGACCAGATCGGGCCCACGAAGAAGAGCTCCAGGGATCGGTTCTCCCTGATGCGGGTGACTACCATCCGCGCGTTAAAGGACGGGAACTCGGAGACATCCCCGAAAACGAATGCAAGGTTGTCGCCGGGTTGAATCAGAACCTCAGGATCGTCCTCGCATGAGCCGCCCCCATTGCCAGGAAAGAACTTTCGGAAATTGTCTGTCCTGGTGCAGTAATCAAAGACCTCGGAAGGAGATGCATCCAGATAGGTTGACAACTCGAAGCCCTTGAGGGTCGAGTCCGCATTGAGTCCCTCGCTTACGTCCAGGGCGCTGATTTCCTCTTGTATGGACTTCTTCACCCTCGTAATGCGCTGGCATCCTGCGCCTGCTATGAGTATCATTATCGCGACTAAAATCAGCGATCGTCTCATTTCTCTTTCTCTCCGTAGTATCGAATTTTGAGCTTTGTCTCGGGCACAGTCAGTTTCAGGAATTGCAGTATGCGCTTGTTTATGACAACCTCGCCGCCCCTGGTCAAATGAAACAGGCCCCCGCGTCGAACCCAGTCATCCTTCAGCACTATGGTCTTCCATTGTTGCTGGACCGAATTGAGAAGAAGATAATTAAGCGCATCAGGCTGGCTGATCATGGGATCATCTACCAGCCATAGCGTGTCTATCTTGCCGAACAGGGATCGGGTGGATGGAGGGATATCCTTGAAGGACTCGATCTTGACAGCCTTGAATGCAAGATTCCGCTTTTTGGCCTCGGTCTCGGCCTTGAGAACATATGCCTCAGACCCGGTATCAGAGTAGATTATGGCCAGGGACTTGGCAGAGGGGAAGATAGCGTGAAATCCGGCCAGGACATTTTCCGCATCCGGCTCCAGAGAGGCCGCGATGAAGATTATTCCAATTGCTATCCAGAAACCAATAGATGCGAAATGCTTCATTTCCCTTTCCGACAACAAGGCTTCAGTAGTCCACAGTCAGGGATGTATGCATGAGAGATTCAGGTTTCCGGGACTTCTTTTCCCACCAGGGACTCGATGAAGTTTATAGCGTCCTGAATGGTTCCGATCTTTTCAAGGTCCTCGTCCGGGACCTCCAGTCCGAACTCATCTTCCATGACAAGGACCAGCTCCCACAGGTCCATGGAGCTGATCCCGAGGTCGTCAATGAAATGTGCTTCCGGGACAACCTTTTCCGGTTCGAGTTCAAGATGCTCAATGATAATCTGAGTTACGCGATCCTTGACGAGTCCTCCAGATCCTTCGGACATATCCGCATCCTCCATCTCCGCTTTTGAGGGACTATTCTAGCAGAAGATCATGCAAAAAACAAGCCGCCGTTTATGTGGATGGTCTGTCCCGTGATGTAGTTTGCCAGGTCGCTTGCCAGGAAATGCACTATCTTGGCCACATCCTCCGGTGTGCCGACTCGACCCGCAGGGATATGTTCCATGATCTCTTTGCGGGCTTTTTCAGGAAGATTCCCCGTGAGTTCGGTCTCGATGTAACCGGGGGCCACGGCATTGACAGTAATATTGGACGGGGCGAGCTCAAGCGCTAGACTGCGGGTCAAACCCTCTATCCCAGCCTTGCTCGCGGCGTAGTTTGCCTGGCCGATGCGACCGACACGCGCCACAATAGAAGATATGTTGATAATGCGGCCGAACCTGCGTCGCACCATGATCCTTGCCGCGGCCCGAGAGCAGTTGAAGCATCCCTTCAGGTTTGTGGCCATTACCTCATCCCAGGCCTCGGAGGGCATCCGGGGCATGATCTGATCCCTGGTAATTCCTGCGTTGTTTACAAGGACATCAATCTGAGCGTGCTTTTTTTTTATACCCGCGATCCTGTCCTTAACGCTCTTGAAATCTGCAACTGAAAACTTCGCAAGCTCTCCGGCTCCACCACTTTCCTCGAGCTGTGCCAGGGTATCTCTCGCGGCCGCCTCATCGCGTGAGTAATTAACGATAACATAAGCGCCGTGTCCAGAAAGACGCAACGAGATGGCGCGGCCGATGCCTCTTGAGCCGCCGGTGACCAGGGCCACCCTTCCGGAAAGCTCGAGATCATCTCTTATCCTCATGAGAATTCCCTTTCGATCTCCTCGAGGTCCTGCGGTTCCGCAAGATTCAAGATTTTCACAGCAGGCGCGATCCGCTTGATGAGCCCGGCGAGAACCTTTCCGGGGCCTATTTCCAGAAAGAGGGTGCACCCTTGTTCGAACATATAATTCACGGACTCGGACCAGCGCACCGGCGAAGTGATCTGTCGCGTGAGGATGTCCGGGATAGCGTCCCTGGAAGGGTAGGGCGAGGCCTCGACATTGGAGATAACCGGGGAAGCAAGCTCTGAATAAGAAATCTGAGCCAGAACTTCGGCCATGCGTTCCGCGGCTGGCTCCATGAGTTCAGAGTGAAAAGGGGCGCTGACCTTGAGCTTTTTGGCCTTGCCACCCTTTTCCTTGATCAGTGGCAGGGCTCGATCTACGGCGGAAGCGTGGCCTGAGATCACGATCTGGCCCGGAGCATTGAAGTTCGCAGGCAGAAGCACATCGCCTTCCGCAGCCTCTATGCAGATTTCCTCCAGTGCCTCAGCTTCCATGCCAAAAACAGCGGCCATGGCGCCTTTCCCTTCAGGGACAGCCTCCTGCATGAATGTTCCGCGCTTTCGCACCGCGAGCAAGGCATCCCTGAAAGACATGGCCCCTGCCGCGACCAGGGCGGTATATTCACCCAGAGAATGCCCGGCGAGAAACCCTGGCTCCACACCAAATTCATTTTGGAGCACCCTCTGTGCGGCTATGCTCACAAGCAACACGGCCGGCTGGGTGTTGGCTGTCAGGGCCAGCTCCGCCTCGGTCCCCTCAAAGCAGAGCTTCTCCAGATTCATGCTAAGCGCGTCAGAAGCCTCTTCAAATGTCTGCCGTGCCACTCCGAACTCCTGAGCCAGCTTTTTACCCATCCCGGGATGCTGTGAGCCTTGTCCGGGAAAGACCAGTGCTTTTGCCCTTAAATTCTTATCCTCTCTCATCGGATGAGCAACTCAGGCCCCTTTAATCTCTTTTACGGATGTTGTCTTATAGAATCCGCAAAAGGGGCACATCCGATGCGGCACGATCATCTCCGCACAGTTCGGACATGGCACGAGGTTAGGGGGGTTTAAGGCATCATGTGCCCGGCGCTTGCGCGTCCGTGTTTTGGATTGTCTCCGCTTCGGTACAGGCATATCTTCATACTCCTCTCATATATGGGGTCAGGTCTTCACATAACCCTTAACGGCTCGATGATTCTTTCATGCAACTCTTTAGTTTAGAGTAAAGCTCTCCCTTTTTTCATTTATCATTTATTTTCAATCCGCGCAGAGCCGCGAGTCGAAGGTCGCCCTGCTCTTTTTCGCACATGCAGGTTTCCCTGTTCAGGTTTGTCCCGCATATCGGGCACAGACCCTTGCAATCCGGGCGACATAGTATCTGCATGGGCCACTCCAGTGCGATCTGCTCTTTGAAATAATCCGAAAGATCAACCTCAGGTCCACTGAAATAAGTATGGTTGAACTCTTCCCGCGAGATCTCGTGCTCCGGCTCATTCGTGTTCTCAACTCCCTCAACCAGCACAAGTTCAAGCTCGCTATCCAGCGGCAAAAGGGCCTCGTCCCCGCATCTCGAGCAGATGGTCTTCGCATCCAGTCTGACCCGGCCCCGGAGATGTAAGTTGTTCCCCTCTTTCGCAAGAGAGCCGCTGACACTGATTGCATCCACCAGCTCGACCTCATTTTCCCGCGAGAATTTCTCGATGTCCTTAAGCCATGTGGCGTCAAAGGTCTCGCTGAACTCAATGCCATTCTCGTCTATTTGATCTACCTTGAAAATCAGGGACAAGAGCAATACCTCTATGTTTCTTATTTTCACAAAATATGCTGGATTGTCAAGCTCCGGGACGATGAGGGGTGTGCGACATAAATGGTGACTATCCGTGAAATATACGGCTCCTCTTGAGA
>CAZOMR010000047.1:0-16570 GCA_964580655.1 uncultured bacterium | reverse complement strand
GAGGGGACCATTGAGGGATATTGCGAGAGGGCCCTTGAGATGGGTATGCGCGAACTGGGATTCACGGAGCATGTGGACCTGTGCCCAACTGATCCGCATTATGATTTTCTCGATTACGAGCGCTACCGCGAAGAGGTCTTTGCGGCCAGGGCAAGGTATCAAGGCAGGCTTGCGATCCGGATGGGCATGGAGATAACCTACCTGCCCTCTATTGCAAAAGACATCTCGGCTTATCTTGAGGGCAAGGAGTTTGACTATCTAATCGGTGCGATTCACTTACTTGATGAAGGCGCGGGATGCATCTCCGAGCAAGGGCCTGCGCATGAATATTTCAAGACGCGAGACCCGATAGAGGTTTACGAGAATTATTTCGAGCTTGTGCTCGCGGCGGTCAGGTCAGGTCTTTTTGATGTGCTTGCGCACCTTGACCTTATAAGCCGCTACGGGCTCAACTACCTTGGCAGATTTGAATACGGCCGCTTCTACGGCCTGCTACGGCGCATCCTGGAGGGAGTGATCAAGAGGGACATGGCGCTTGAGTTAAACTCATCCGGCCTGAGGAAAAACCTGGGTCAGCCTCATCCTCATCAGGACATACTGAAGATGTATTATGAGCTGGACGGAAAGATCATCCTTTTAGGCTCGGACGCCCACTCCCCTCAAGACCTCGGTGCATGCCTCGATGAAGCCGTGGAGATCGCAACCCGGATCGGGCTGAATACCTTTGTGTCATTTGAGAAGCGAATGCCAGTTTATCTGGACAGGAAATGACAGGATTTACTACAGTTTTCTGAGATTACATGACTGCTCAGGCTCAAGAATTCTCGCATGCTGGAAAGAATTCATCACCCAGCAAGGGATCGGCAAAGCGCGACAGCGGAGGATACGGCTTTTTGGGCCGGATAAATATCTATCTGCTTCTTTGTATTATTATACTTGCGGGTTTGAACCTCCGGGTAATCTCGACCCGGTTCAAGCCCATAGTTTTTCCTGACGCGCTTGAATACATAGCACTGGCCCGTGACATTCAGAGCCGCGTTTACTTCAGCCGTGATTATGACCTGGATGCCGGAATTCTCATCTCCCGGCGCCGGCCGCCTTTATATTCTGCGCTGATCGCTCTTCTTTCATTTTTGTCGGTGGACTTTGAGCTCGCCGGGGCCTGGCTCTCTATCATAGCCAGCCTGCTCACTATTCTTCCGCTCTTCTGGCTCGGAAGGAGGCTTGAGTCCCAAGCGGCAGGGCTTTTCGCGGCCGCACTCTTCAGCTTTCACCATTTCATCCTGAT
The DNA here is from genome assembly GCA_964580655.1 of uncultured bacterium. Classification (GTDB taxonomy): domain Bacteria; phylum RBG-13-61-14; class RBG-13-61-14; order RBG-13-61-14; family CAZOMR01; genus CAZOMR01. Next base: position 15,282 of record CAZOMR010000047.1, on the reverse strand, counting down.
CTATGCGGGTGTGGTTCATACCGAGGCGCTCTTCACATTGATCTTCGTGGCCTTTCTGGGTGTAAGCATTCCTGCCTTTTCGCGCAAATCCGCTCTGCTCATGGCGCTTCTGGGCATGCTCTCTGCGCTCGCCTATATGACGCGGGACCCTGGCATATCCCTGGTCTTCCTTGCAGGAACAGGAGGGCTTATATTCTGGAGCTTGATACAAAGAATCCCTGCAAAGCGCATAGCGGTTCTGCTCGGCGTGCTCTTCGGCGTGTTCACGCTTTTGTGCCTGCCATACTGGATTAATATCAGGCTTCATCAAGGCGAGTGGGGCATTACCCCCCAGATGAAAAGCGAGAAGCTGGCCCAAAAGGTTACTACATTCCACGGCACGAGATTCGACCGGGACATGGTGCCCGGGATAGAGCTCAAGGCCGGAGCAAAGGATAATTCTGCAAGACCGAAAAGCCCCGGGATACCTTCTCTTATTTTTACCCTGGCCAAAAAAGAGCTTTGTCTCTCTCGCAGATACACGGCCCAGTTCCTGCGTATTCTGGGAAGGCCGGTAAGTCTGCTTTTTTATATTGCCTGCTTCATCATAGGGTATCAGGCATTTCGGGAGCGGGATAGAATCAGGTCTTTTTACGAGCTGTATCTTTTGGCAGGGATAGGGCAGTTGATTCTCCTTTACGCCATTGTCAGCCCGTATATGGTGGATGAGCGTTATATGTATCCTCTCATTGCGCCGGGTATTTTGATCGCTTCCATGGGCGCAATACGAGCAAGCCGACTCCTCTCACGGTTCATACTCGGACGCGAGTCCAGGGCCGAGCCAGCCATCATCGGGATCATGGTTTTTCTGATTATAATTCTGCTCGGCATTTATTTTTACCCGAGGGTCCGCTCGGTTATAAATTTTGTGTCTCCAGCAACCATGGACCTCAAGCTGGGAGCAGGATACAAGGAAGCCGCACAGGAGATCAAGGCCAGGGGACTGATACCCCCGGGAAAGATCATCACGGACAGGAAATCCTTTCTCGCGTATTACCTGAATTGCCGGTTCCGGATCATCCCGCGTACCCCGGAGGAACTTGATGAGCTGATCCGGGAACGCGATGTTGAATTCCTCGCCGCAGATAACTTCACCTTCATGCACACCCGGCCACTGCTCATTGAACTAGCCTTCGGCTTCAAGGAACCACCGGGCGCCAGGGTTATATACAGCCGCGCTTTTCCGGAGTACCGCAGGGTTGTCACGGTCTATGCCCTGGAATCTGAAGACTCGGGGCATCCAGAGAATCGGGAGTACACACCGCATGCTCAAGGACTTGACGAAATCGAGCAAATGATCGTGGACGGATACCTTTATGATGCAGTGAAGGCCGCGACCAGCATGATAGACGAGACCCCTCATAACCCGGAGCCGCACTTGCTATTGGTGCGATCCTACGAGAGATACTACCGCATTACAGAACTGCCGGGGTTTCTTCCCCTGCTTATCGCAAGTGCTGAAAACTACATCCTTCTCCGACCGCGGAACCAGGAGATCAAAGGTGTCCTTGAATGGGCAAGGGCCGAACAGGAATTCTGGAAGAAAAAAGCCCGTGTGCTCATGATCCGGAGCAAAGCCTATGAGCACACGCTTAAGAGGTTTTGATGATTTCCCTTTACATTTTCCCGCCTTTATCGCTATAATAAATATCACTTGCAGAGACTCAAGATTTTCGGGTGTGAGGATCAGGGGAATGGATTATCAGAGAGTTATTGATTTCCTGGCGCGCGATTGGGAAAAATTCGTGGAGCGTGCGACGAATGCTTATGAAGAAGGTCTTGACATAGCCCTGGATCAATGGGACACCTTTAGGAAGCTGGACAATAAATACAAGGGCGCCATTATCGGGGGCCTGGGCCTTATTGTTCTTGTCATCGTTGGGCTGTCTCTGGGCTCTGAGCCTGTGCCGATAATTGCCAATCTCGAGACCTCCGGAGTCCTGGGTGGAAGTTTCATCGCCCTGGAGAGTGAATCCGAAGAGATCATCTCCCCGGTAATCTTCATTCTGGATGATACATATATCTATCGGAAAAATGAGATATATCCTCTACAGGAGTTCAAGCTGTTTCTCAAAGAATTCCACTATATGAAGGGCAACCTGGAGGAGGGCGACCGTGTAAAAGAGGATTTCCTTCCGTATACACTAAAGGTGATCTGTCCTTTCGGGGAAAAGGAAATTGAGTTGACCAGGAAGAAAAAGGGCTGGTTCAGATAAGGAGTAGCGAAGCGGCCTGCGAGCTATGTCGGAATTGCCTCTGCATTTGTTTTGTGCGCGCTGTGGCCGGCGCCTGGAAAGGGGAATAACCTATTACATTGTGACGGTTACTCTGACTGCTGAAGTAGAAGGCGGCATTTTTCAGGGCCGTGGCGAAGGAGACCTGGAAGCTATTTTCTCCCAGGTCCGGGAGAAAAGCGCACAGGAACTGGAAGAGGAAGTTTACCAGCGGTTTCAATTTTTATTGTGCAAGCCCTGTCGGGATGTCTTCGTGAAGTATCCCCTGGGGGATGAGGTGTCCTTTTCACCAGTGGGACAAACATGAGCCGGAAAAAGGGCCAAGAGCAAGTTCTAAGAGCATGGACGAGGAATGACAGAACCAGGTAAAAGAGAAGCCTCTATGCTGGTTCACGAGGTGCAACAGCGCATCTTTCGCTGGATAGGTATTACTACCTTTCTGGGCATCAGTGTGCTCGTGCTCTACGCCATTGTCCTCACTCCCATCTTGACCGGAAGCCCGATTATCCTTATCTGGGGACTGGGCGTTATGGCTTTGCCAACCGCCTTGATGATCGGCTGGCACGGCATTATAATCCGCCGGCGTTTGCGCAAGGTCCAGGCCTTTCTTGAAGATGACCCCGATGAGAATGTCCCCGCCGCTACTGCTTTGAGGCTGGTGCTCAATTTCCCGGTGGACATGCCTGCACTGGGGTTTCTCATCTGGGTGGTCGGAGGGCTGTTCGCGGTTGCCGGAGGAATTATCGGAGCATCCCTTATTCCCGCGTGGACAGAGATGATCCTTATTTATATAGGAATCCTCTCTGGCGCCGGGGTTATCTGGCTCTTTCAATTGTATTTATTCCGCCAGGTTCTCGACCCCCTGGCCGAGGCCATCATTCAAAAAGAGCCGGAGATCCTGGATGCTGAAGAAGACAGGGGGTACCGCATCCCGCTGGAAAGGGGACTTCTGGGCACAACACTCGCCCTGATCCTGCTTACCTTGCTCTTCTCCACATTGGCCGGATACCGCCAGGCATCGGCAAACCTCCAAGACTGGATAGGAAAAAGCTTCATTCCTGAAGTGCAAGGGATTGCATCCGGCCTGGAATTTTATGACCTCACTGATCCCGCGGAACTTGAACGCGCCGTAGAAATCTGCCGCGCAAGCGCATTAGCCGGTGAGCGCGCCATCTACCTGCTCTCTGCAGAGGATATGAGAAAAAATCTCCTGGGTGGCCAACTCCCTTTTCCTCCCGTGACCACAGGCCAGATAGTAAAAACCTGCGAAAAAAATCCTGACCGCACAGGCTACTCATTCAACCCCTTTGGCCTAGCCGAGATACATGTCTATAAAAGGATTGACAAGAAAAAACACGGCAACACGCATTCATTTTATCTCATCGTAGGATACCCCTGGAAGAACTACCGGCATCATCTCAATCGCCTGATCTGGGTCTTCTCCGGACTCTTTATCATATTGATCCTCATTGCCTCGGTTACCGCTATCGTCACAGCACGCGACATCGCGCGGTCAGTGGGAAAGCTTGCACAATTCACCGGCGATGTGGCACAGGGGGTTATCCGGGATGATGTCTTTTATCATGTGAATGACGAGATAGGCGATCTGGCACTCAGCCTCCGTAACATGGGCAGAAGCCTGAAAGAAATCATCCTTCGACTCAAGGATGCCGCCCAGAATCTGGACCAGGCCACCTCGGCAATCTCAGAAACGGCTCAAACAGTGGATGAGGGCGCGCGAAGGCAGGATCAATCCGTGGATGAGGCTTTATCCGCCATGATGGAGATGAACCTGAGTCTCAAGGAAATAGCGGATAACGTCCAAACCCTGTCCACCGCGGCTGATGAAAGCTCCTCGTCCGTCTTCGAGATGAGCTCATCCGTAAGCCGCATTGACGAAAGCGTGGACTCCCTCAACCGCTCCATCAATGACACCTCTACATCCATCAATGAGATGACCGTGGCTCTGAACCAGGTGGCGGATAATATCGGAAACCTCTCCGCAATCAGCGAGCAGACTGCCTCAAGCATGTCCCAGATGGACGCCGCCATACATGAGATTGAAACCCATACCACCGAGACATCCTCGCTGGGTGAAAGAGTGATGGGTGATGCCGAGGCAGGCGCTCGCGCGGTCAAACGAACCACCGAGGGCATGCACGAAATCGAACAAGTGATCCAGAATGCACAGCAGGTGATCAATCGCCTCGGATCAAGGGGAGAAGAGATAGGCAGGGTGGTCCAGGTGATTGACGAGGTCTCCACCCAGACCAACTTGCTCGCACTCAACGCGGCTATCATCGCGGCCCAGGCAGGGGAGCACGGCAGGTCATTTACCGTGGTCGCGGATGAAATCAAACAGCTTGCAGAGCGCACATCAGGGTCCGTCCGAGAGATCACCCAACTGGTTCAGGGGGTCCAGGAAGAATCCCGCCAGGCAGTGGGCGCAATAAGGGATGGCTCCAAATCAGCCTCAGAGGGAGTCAGCCTCTCTGAGCAGGCAAGTCAGGCCCTCGCCAAGATTCTGGAAAGCATCCAGCAGGCCGTGGGTCGGATCAAGGAAATCGCCCGCACAACCGTAGAGCAAACCACCTCCAGCAGGCAAGTAAGCCAGGCTATTGAGCAGGTGGCGGAGATGGTCAACCAGATTTCCATTGCTACACAGGAGCAGTCCAAGGGAGGAGCCCTTATCCTCAAGGCCACCGAGGAGATGAAAGACTCGTCATCCCTTGTCAAGCGCATCACAGAGGATCAACTGCATGGTGCGAAGCTTATCACCAAGTCCATAGAAAATATTACCGATATGCTCACCAACATTAACTCCTCACAACAGGATCAGAAAAAGGTGAGCGAGCAGGTGGTTCGCCTGATACAAGGAATCAAGGACATCTCCGAGGCCAGCGTAATGAGCGCGCAGAAGCTGGGCCAAGTCGTGAAAAAGCTCGAGTCCCAGTCCCTCGGTCTGCGGAATGAGGTCAGGAGGTTTAAGGTATAGCCATGGATGAGGAGCACTTGCTGGAGGAACTTCTGCGAGCCGCGGTCGCGGTCGGCGTGAAGGTTCACCGCCGTAACCTGGAGGGACCTGAAGGGCTTGCCAGAAGCGGGCTAGTCATGCTTCGCGGCTCTCCGATAATCCTGCTACATCAGGGGCTCTCCAGGGCAGAGCAGATAGAGGTGCTACTAGATTCCATGCGTGAATTCGATCTTGAATCCATATACCTCTCTCCAGCCTGCCGCAGTGCCCTGGATTGCCGATGATGAAAGAGAAACACAGCATCTATCTCGAGCTTTTGCCCTATGTAGAGAAATTCTCACGCATGCGGATACTGGTGGTCGGGGACATCATGCAGGACATCTTCATCTGGGGCCAGGTAAGACGCATCTCCCCGGAAGCCCCTGTGCCAGTGGTCCGGGTCGAGCGAGAGAGCGCCATGCCGGGAGGTGCGGCCAATGTGGTTCACAATCTGGCGTCCCTCGGGGTAAAGGTGAGCCTGGCAGGGGTGATCGGAAGGGACCAAAGCGGGGACAGATTGCTCTCGGACCTGAAGCGCATGAGCGTAGATTGCAGGGCTGTGCTCCGGGAACCTGGCCGGCCAACCTCGGTGAAGACCAGGATCATTGCTCACAGCCAGCAGGTGGTCCGCTTCGACCGGGAAGTGCTTTTTCCGCTTCGCCCCGCAAGCGAGAGAAAAATCCTCGCCAGCATGGATAAGCTTATCCCCAGGATGCACGGGATCATAATCTCTGACTATGCCAAGGGCTTTATCACGCCGAACCTGGCCCGGAAAGTGATCGCCCTCGTCCGAAAATACAGGAAGCCGCTGATGGTGGACCCCAAACTCGTGAACCTTCATCTCTTCCGTCGTGCCAGCGTGATTACGCCCAATCATTACGAGGCGGCTGAGGCCACAGGGATTGAACCCGATAGTGATCCCGAGGTCCGGAAAGCCGGCAAGAGATTGCTCAAGGAACTGGACTGCCAGGCAGTGCTCATCACCCAGGGAGAAGCGGGGATGACCCTGATTGAGAGAAAAAAGCCAGCAAGGCATATCCCGGCTCAGGCGCGGGAGGTCTTTGATGTAACCGGTGCCGGTGATACCGTGATAAGCGCTTTCTCGATTGGCGTGGCCTCTGGAATGAGCTTTTACCTGGCCGCCTGTCTAGCCAATATAGCGGCCGGGATAGCCGTGGGCAAGCTCGGCACATCAGTGGTCAGCGGCAGGGAGCTCAAGGATGCCCTCGAAAACCAGGGACTCTGATCGCAGTCTAAGAATGAGCATTCCCCGGTCCCCGAATATGGTCAAGCTGGTTTTAAGCTCGATCTACTCTGAGCGATCGAACTGGGAATTCTGCCGGAAGAAGTTGGATGAGAGATTCGGGGCCGTGGATTATCAAGGCTCGGAGAATGCTTTCAGCCATACTGACTATTACTGTCGTGAGATGGGATCGCCGCTTGCACGGCAGTTCTTGAGTTTCGAGCGGCTTTTGAATCCGGGGGACCTTGTCCAGATAAAACTTTTTACCAACAGCCTTGAGACGGAGGTGGCCAACGATGGAAACCGAAGCGTCAACCTGGATCCCGGACACCTGGGCATGGGACAGTTCGTGCTTGCAACGGGAAAGCCAGCGGCCCATCGAATCTATCTTGACCAGGGAATCTATGCAGACCTCGCTTTGATCTATGAGCGTGGAAGTTTTCGGGCTTTGCCGTGGACCTATCCGGATTATGCTTTGCCGGAGATGATCGCGCTTTTTAATAGGCTTAGAGAAAAGTTAAAGGCCGCTTTGAGCGAGCCAGGAGAGGTGTAATGAATCTGAAAAGCATGACCGGGTATGCCTGTATAGAGGGGGAGGTCAGGAAGAGAGGGGTGCGCGTGGAGGCGCGATCATTTAATTCCCGATACCTGGAAGTCCGCATGCGAATTCCGGATTGTCTTTCAGGCATGGAAGCACAGGTGCATGCCCTGCTACGCGAGTATGTCTTGCGTGGTCGCGTGGAGATTTCAGTGACATTTGAATCCAGGGAAGACGAACTGGATATTTCCTGGAACCGGGACCGGGCCAGATTTTACATTAATCTGTTCAAGGAAATGAAGGAAGAACTCAATCTTTCCGGAGAGCCGGACCTGTCATTGCTGTTAGCGCAAAAAGATGTTATCATGGCCGGGAATTCCGGTGTCTGGGAAAGTGAGGTCTGGCCGGAGATCAAGCCGATCCTCGGAGGGTGTTTCGCCGAGTTGACCCGGATGCGCGAGAAAGAGGGAGAGGCCTTGGCCGCGGATTTTGTCGCTCGCATGGACACCCTGAAGGACCTGTTTGATAAGATTGAAGACAAGGCCCAGGGACTCATCGAGGAATACCAGCTTCGTCTTAAAAGGCGCCTGGAGGAGATGCTGGGACAGGATGCGGTGATTGATCAGGCTCGCCTGGCCCAGGAGGCGGCGTTGCTTGCGGAGCGGAGCGACATTACCGAGGAGCTTGTGCGACTCGCGAGCCATCGGGAGAAATTTCTTGAGATGATGGCTGGACCCGGTCCGAGCGGAAGGAAGCTGGAGTTTCTTGTCCAGGAGATGCACCGCGAGGCCAATACCATCGGCGCCAAGGCCCAGAGCGCGCCCATTTCTCATCTTGTCGTCGAGATCAAGAGCGAGCTTGAGCGGATTCGCGAGCAGGCGCAGAACATTGAGTAAAGATGCCTTCTCCGTATTACTATGAAGGATGAACCGGTAATGCAGATAAAGGGGTTGCTTTTTATCGTTTCCGCTCCTAGCGGGGCAGGAAAGACCTCGTTGACCAAGGCGGTGCTTGAGAGACTGAATGCCTCTACTCCGCGGCATCTGCACTGGTCGTGTTCCTATACTACCCGGGATCCTCGCCCAGAGGAGGTGCACGGCCGGGATTATTTTTTCATAAGCGAAGCAGAGTTCGATCAGATGATCGAGAAGGGTGAGTTTGCTGAATGGGCTCTGGTCTATGGAAACAAGTACGGCACTTCACTCCATTATCTTGAGGATGCGGAGCGGGAGGGAATTGACCTGCTTTTGGAGATTGACATCCAGGGCGCGAGGCAACTCCATGAAAGGTATGGTCGGGGAATCTTCATCTTTATCCTTCCCCCTTCCGCAGGGGCACTGCGAAAGCGCCTGGTCAAAAGAGGCACAGAGGAATCATTCACCATTGAAGAGAGGCTCCGGCATGCCCGCACCGAGGTGGACGAATGGAGATTTTTCGAGTATATTATTATTAATGACAAATTCGAGAAAGCGGTGGCAGCGCTTGAGGGGATTGTTATGGCCGAGCGCTCTCGCCGGGATAGAATGAATGAACAAGTGGAGGAAATCCTGAAGGATTTTCAAAAGGAGGGATAGGCCGTGGCTCGAATAACAGTTGAGGATTGCATGAAGAAGGTGCCAAGCAGATTTGCACTGGTTGTGCTTGCGGTAAAACGGGCCAAACAACTTCTGGAGGGATCTGACCCCTTGGTAGAAGCTGACAATAAAGAGGTTATCCTTGCCCTGCGCGAGTTGGCCGCGGAAAAGGTTAAGATGGTCCAGCTTGAAAAGGAGAAGGCTTCAAAAAAGCCTCCCCGGCTGGTGCCTGTGAGCCTCAGCGAGGATGAGGGTTAGCTCTCCGCAAGGGATCGGCCCGAATTCGTGGCTGGTTGAATTCCCCGCTTAATGATCCGGATCAACGATATTATTGAGCGGCTTCAAAGCTATCAACTCAAGGCCGATGTGGATTTGGTGCGAAAGGCTTATGTCTGGAGCGCCAAGCTACACAAGACCCAACTCAGGCGCTCCGGTATCCCCTATCTGTCCCACCCTCTTGAGGTCGCTGGAATTATCACCGAACTGAAGCTTCCCGATACCGTAGTCGCGGCCGCACTGCTCCACGATACAGTGGAAGACTCTACGATCACCATCGAGGACCTGGAACATGAATTCGGCACGGAGATTGGCGATCTGGTGGACGGAGTAACAAAGATCAGCATGATCTCCAGATCATCCCGGCCTGAGGTGCAGGCGGAGAACTTCAGGAAGATGATCATCGCCATGGCAAAGGACATCCGCGTGATCTTGATTAAACTCGCTGACCGGCTCCACAACATGCGCACCCTTGAGTTCCTTTCCGAGGACAAACGGAGGCTCAATGCAGAGGAAACCCTGGAGATTTACGCACCCATAGCACACCGCCTCGGTATCTACTGGATAAAGGCGGAACTGGAGGACTTGAGCTTTCGATTTCTCAATCCCGATGTCTATTTCAGACTGGTCAAGATGGTGGCAAAGGCCTACAAGGAAAACCAGGAATACCTCCAGATAGTTCAGAAGGAGATAGATGAAAAGCTTGAGTCCCAGGGAGTGAAATGCGAGGTGAGCGGCCGCACCAAACATTATTACTCGATCTATCAAAAGATGGAAAAGCGCAAGCTGGAACTCGACCAGATACATGACCTCTTTGGCTTCAGGATATTATGTCCAACTATTCGGGAATGTTACGAGGCGCTTTATGTCATCCATTCATCCTGGACACCTGTGCCGGGCCGCATCAAGGACTACATCGCCCTGCCCAAGGCCAATATGTATCAATCACTGCACACCACCGTGATCGGCCCTGGTGGCCGCAGTGTGGAGATACAGATTCGCACGCCGGAGATGCACAGCGTCGCGGAGGACGGAATTGCCGCACACTGGAAATACAAGGAAGGCGGCCCGATCGCAGAAGGAGACAACGGCAAGCAGTTTGATTGGTTGAAAAGGTGGATGGAGTTTCAAGACGAGCTTGAGGACCCCCATCAATTTCTCGACTCGGTTCGCTCCGATCTCGCGTCCACAGAGGTATATGTCTTCACCCCGAGAGGTGACATCAAGGAGTTCCCCCGTGGGGCCACCCTGATTGATTTTGCATACGCCATCCATTCCGATCTCGGAAACCACGCTGTCGGGGCGCGCGTGAACAGAAAGATAGTGCCTTTATCCTATGAACTGCAAAACGGAGATATAGTCGAAATCATAACCTCCCGCGAGGCACAGCCATTGAAAACCTGGCTCGAATTCGCATTTACACCAAGAGCGCGCACCAAGATTCAGCGGTTCCTCAAGACCGTGGAGTTGCAACGGAGCCAGGAGTTGGGACGGCAGATACTTGAAAGCGAATTGCTACCGTACGATCTTCGCCTGGAAGCTCTCATCAAGAGCCGCGAACTCGACCGCATGGCCAGCCGCTATAAATTCGCAGACCATCTTAAGCTGTTCCAGGAGATAGGGTTCGGCAAGTTCCCGGCATCAAAGGTGATAAGCAAACTGGTGCCACCCGGTCAGCTTCGTAGAGTTTCCCGTATGCAGGCCCGCAGACAGAAGGAAAGGGCGACAACTCAAGCGAAAGAACCTGAAACGAAAGAGAAGGCCCAGGCGGGCAAGGCTCCGGAACCTCGTTTAGAGACAGGTATCATCATAGAGGGCATGGATTCCCCCCTGGTCCAGCTTGCCGACTGCTGTGGGCCTTTGCCCGGCGAGGACATCGTTGCCTTCACCGAGGAGGACAGGGGAGTTATTGTCCATCGGGCCAACTGCAAAAAGGTGGTGGACCTCAACCCCGATCGGCGGGTGCCTGCACGCTGGGCACAGAAGGTCAAGGGCATACGCACAACCATGATCGAGGTAATCTCACTGGACCGGCCAGGACTCCTCGCAGAAATGAGCGGCGCAATCTCTGCGAGCCAGGGCGACATCACACAGGCACTCGCCCGCACCACCGCGGATCAAAAAGCTATCAATACCTTTAAGATCAAGGTAAAGAATGCAAGACACCTCCGGAGGATAATCAAGAGGCTGGAAAAGATCAAGGATGTGATCTCAGTGAAGCGGATACCCGCCTGACACCCGGAATCAGCTACACGGCCTTGATAACCTTGCCGGAACGCAAACAGCGCGTGCAGACATAAACCCTTTTATTGCCTTGCGGGGTCTTGATCCGAACCAATTGAAGGTTAGGATATGAACGCTTCTTGGTTCGGCGGTGAGAGTGGCTGACATTGAATCCCACCTGGGAACCCTTACCGCAAATTTCACATACTCGGGACATCTTTAACTCCAAATCTTACTGATATTATACCAGATCCTGACTGATGGTCAAGTTCTATTCATTTTTTCTGTTACTTTTCGCTCTTGACTTTCAGGCATGAGAGGTTTATGCTAGTATAGCCTTCAGGGAGAAGGCATTTCTTTTATTGTATGGTGAGTGTAGCTCAGGGGATAGAGCACCGGGTTGTGGCCTCGGGGGTCGGGGGTTCAAATCCCCTCACTCACCCCAAGATTCTTCTCAGACCTTCAGGCTTTGCCTCGATATTTTATCGAGGGGGTTTCTTTCGGCTGAGTTAAAGAGTCAGGGAGGAGATGATGAAGGGTTTACTTTCGAGTTTATTAGGCAAATCTCCATTCGGGCCGATCATTGAGCACACGAAGAGTGTGCACGAGTGCGTGAAATTGATCCGGCCATTGGCGGATGCGCTTCTTGAGGAGAATTACGATGAGATTGAACAGCTACACCACCAGATGGCGCAGACCGAATACGAGGCGGACCAGATCAAGGCTGAGATTCGAAAGCTATTTTTTAAGCACTATTTCCTGGCCGTGGACAGGGAGCTTCTCAACCGCTACCTTTCCAGCCAGGATGATGTTGCTGATGCGGCGGAGGATTTCGCGGTTTTGCTACGGATACGGAAGACGAAGATAGACCCGGATCTGAAAGATGATTTCATTGAGCTGGTGGACAAGGTGATCGAGGTGAGCGGAAAGATGCTAAGTGCGGCTGAGGAGTTAACCATCCTGATAGAGACCGCTTTTACCGGCAAGGAAGCGGAGAAAATCCTGGAGACAGTGGCTGAAATTTCAGAGATGGAATGGGAAGCGGATAAAAAGGCAAGGCATTTCGCAGAGCATTTTTTCAGGCTAGAGCATCGCCTCGATCCCATCACAATCATGATGTATGACAAGTATGTGCGCAAACTCGGACAGGTGGCCAACAGCGCGGAAAGGGTAGGCAAACACCTCCGTTCAATGATAGAAAGCTCCTGAGCAGTTCTGATTTTAGAGAATTAATGTCAATCTATCTTCTCTGGCTGGCTATTGTGGCTGGTGCCTACATGGCCTGGAATATCGGGGCCAATGATGTGGCCAACGCCATGGGCACATCGGTCGGGTCCAGGGCACTGACCTTTCGTCGGGCCGTTATCCTGGCAGGTATCTTTGAGTTTGCCGGTGCCCTGCTCGTGGGAGCGCATGTGACCCAGACAGTGCGAAAGGGCATTATACAACCAGAGGTCTTCATGGCATCCCCGGAAATCTTCGCCTGCGGCATGTTCTCGGCCCTGGTCGGTGCCGCTCTCTGGCTGAACCTGGCAAGCTACCTCAAGCTACCGGTTTCAACTACTCATTCCATAGTCGGTGCGGTCTTCGGCTTTGGCCTGATTGTCGGAGGGTTTCATTCGGTGCAGTGGTCAACACTCGGAAAGATCGCACTGAGCTGGATAACCTCGCCGGTGCTGGGAGGGATCATTGCCTTCATTACCTTCCGTATAATCCAGCGGCTGATTTTCCAGGCCGACTCCCCAGGAAGGGCTTCCTTGCGAATAACCCCTTATTTCTCCTTTCTGGTAGGATTTATCCTTTGTCTTTCCGTTATCTTCAAGGGACTGAAGAACCTTCACCTGCATTGGTCTTTTCCACAGGCATTGGCGATCTCTTTAGGGGCAGGGGTCTTAATTACCATGTTTTACATGTGGATGTTTCGGCGAAAAAAGGCGATTACCTTTGCAAGCTACGAGGACGAGTTGAATAGTGTAGAGGTGAATTTCGTTTCCCTGCAGATCGCCACTGCATGTTATGTCGCGTTTGCCCACGGGTCAAATGATGTTGCGAATGCAGTGGGCCCCCTGGCCGCGGTATATGATGTTTATCGCACCGGTTCAGTGCACGCGGAAGTTATGGTGCCGATAAAGATTCTGATGATAGGCGCGATATGTATTCCCCTGGGCCTGGCTACCTATGGCTATCGGGTGATCGAGACCATAGGCAAAAAGATCACGACCATGACTCCTACCCGCGGCTTTTCAGCAGAGTTTGGCGCGGCAACCACTGTCTTGTTATGTTCCCGGCTGGGCATGCCCATCTCTACAACTCAGACACTTGTCGGCGCAGTGATAGGAGTGGGTCTTGCCAGGGGAATAGGCGCCCTGGATATAAAGGTCATACGAAGAGTCATATCATCCTGGGCTTTCGAGATACCGCTTACCGCGATCCTGACAATAATAACCTATTTCTTGATCGTCTCGCTCTTTGACTGAGGCCCGGCCAGGATCACAAGCTCCTTTTTCATCCACTCACTTATCGGCTGGCCCCGTTTTCGCTCAAGACTCCTTTTGCGCCAGAGATAAAAGAGCGCTCCCGTGATCAGCCAGACGCAAAAGAAGATGACAGGCCAGGGTCTTAACTGGCTTATGAGCATGCCTATTATCATGAGGGACAGCAGGACACCTGCCGAGGGGCAGAGCCAGAAAAGCACTCCTTTGAGACGGAAGGCCGCGGCCTCATAGTGTTCCGGGAGCTTCTTTTTAATGAGTAGTGCCGAGATCATTACCGGGATGAAGATGATCAGGCCCCCGATGCTGGCATATATCTCAAAGGTTCCTGCCGGTGCCTTTGCGAGCACTGCGAGTACGCCTAGGGCCCAGATGATAAAGAGGAACCGGTGAGGTGTGCCGAAGCGGTTGGTTCTTGCCAGTCCGGCCGGGATGAGCTCGTCATGCGCCACGATCATCATGGACTTTGTGGCCCACATAAAAGTGGCGTTGAGCGTGGTGATGATAGCGAGCACGGCTCCTGCAATGATGAAAAAATTCATTTCCACCGGATTGAGAAAAGCCTTTGCCGGAACTGTGAGAAGCTTGCCAGCGGACTCCTGCCACGGTAGGGCCCCGGCTACTACCAGCCCGACCAGGAAGTAGATAGCCGTGACAAGGGGTATGGCGATGAACAGAGACCGGGGAATATTCCTGCCGGGATTCTTGATCTCCCCTCCGAGTTCTATCACCGAGTTGGACCCGAGCAAGGCAAAGGTGAGAAGGGCTGATGCCGCGAGAAATCCGGATAACCCCTTAGGAAAAAGGGGAGTGAGGTTTTCGATCCGAACCGCACTGAGTCCGTCAATTCCGAAATAAAGGAGTGCGGAAAGCAGGACGAGCACCATAAAGCCCTGCACGGTCGCGGCCAGGGCCAATCCGCGAAGGTTTGCGAGGAAGAAGATGGTAAGCAAAAGGAGTGCCAGGCCCCGGACCCAGAGTTCCAGGGCTGGCTCGTCCAGTGTCTGGAAGTAAGGGAATACCTGGAGCAGGTATTCTGAGCCTCTCAGCGCGTAAAGTGGGAATGCGCCGAAGACCATTCCCAGGGCGTATCCCCAGACCCCTATGAATGCCCACATGGGTGAGAACAGCCGCGATGGATAGCGGTATGTGCCGCCCACTGTCGGGATAGCGGACCCTAGCATGGCAAGTGTAAGCATGACCAGGATGATCGGCACTGCGGCTAAAAGGAAAGCAAAGGGCAGAAGCGGACCACCCATTTCCAGGGCCATGCCCGTGAGCACGAACACGCCTGCGCCAATGGTGGTGCCGACCTCTATTGCCACAAGCTCCTTCAGGCCCAGAACACGCTTTAGTCCGAACTCCTCAGCCATACTCAAGTCCCAAACCTATTATATCTGGTTCTTCCGGTTTAACAGTACCTGAGGCTTGAAAAAGATGGACATCAAGAGACCATATAAAAATAATCAACCCCATTCTGCGCACTTCAGGATTTTCCCAGGCATGGCTCTGGTGTCCAATGGCGCAGAAAATAATCGGCCACCTCAAGCGAAAGCCGCCAGGGGCCAGATGCACCACCCGGCCCAAGCAGATATATCTTATCAGGGAATTAGTCATCATTTCAACAACCATTGGCCACCGGAGTTATGC
>CAZOMR010000046.1:0-16610 GCA_964580655.1 uncultured bacterium | reverse complement strand
GGCCACCGGAGTTATGCCTTAAAAATCCATGCCTCAGGGGGCTGGCACTCTGGAGGGTTCTCTTTAGCCGGATGAACCGATAAAATTGGGTCTGTGTGCGCTTGAGTGCTTTGCAAACAGGCTCTGCGGCATGGCCAGGACCGTGGCCCCTGCCCCGACCGTGTTCAGGAAATCCCCTCTGTGCATTTATACTTTTTCCGACCCGCTTAATAATGCGGCTCCGCCTTGATATCTTCGGATAGTTTTTTATAGACCCGATACCTTGAAGGTATCGCTCAGCAAATCATCCTGCCTGGACGAGGGCCCGACATAAACGACATATTCAATGTCCTCGATCTCCCAGGCGCCTTTATCAATATTGTAATAGGCAAGATCCCCAGGCTTGAGCTCAAATGTCAGGGTCCTGGTCTGTCCCGGCTCAAGTGCGAGCTTTCCAAAGCCCTTGAGGTCTTTTACCGGCCGGTCAACCCTTGATCCCTTATAGCCGATGTAGAGTTGTACTATCTCTTCCCCGCTTACCCTGCCGATGTTGGTCACATCAACCTTGACCTGGATTTTTCCGCTTTTGCCTGTCTTCTTCTTGTCCAGTCTCAAGTTTTCGTACTTATACTCCGTGTAGCTTAGCCCGAAGCCAAAGTGGAATGCCGGTTCAAGACCCTTCTTGTCGAAATACCGATACCCGTGGTAGTAGTCATATTCAACAGTCTTCGATTTGTTATCATGCTCAAATAGCTGATCAAGTGATTTGGGGAATACAATTGCCAGTTTCCCACTGGGGTTCACATCCCCGAATAAGACATCAGCTATTGCGTTGCCGCCTTCCATCCCGGAGTACCATGCCATGAGGATTGCAGGCACCTTGTCCTTCCAGGACTCCATGGTGATTGCCGCGCCGCCCTCCAGTATAACTATGCATCTTTCGTTTTCCTCCGCAACAGCCTTTATAAGTCTCTCGTCCTCCTTGTGAAGATTTAGATTCTCACGATCGTTCCCCTCTCCTTCATCTTTCCAGGTGAGCCCTGCCACGACAATCACCGCATCGGCCTGGCTCGCGATCCGCCTGGCGGCGGAGAGATTCCTGCCTACATCGTAAACCACCTCAACCAAGCCTCCGGCCCTGTCTCTAATTCCTTCCAGCGGCGCAACTGCATATGGAGGTGTTACCTTACTGGAACCGAGGTCCCCAATGTTGGCTTTATCTGCAAGTTCTCCTACAACGGCTATGGTTCGAACCTTCGTGCGGTCAAGCGGTAGTGCAGAGTTAGAGTTTTTCAAGAGTACGATTCCTTTTTGCGCTACCTCGCGAGCAAGCGCGGTATGTTCCCTGCATGCGACCTTGTTCCTGTCATATCCGGCCTCTCTGATGTCGAATTTGAACTTCTGCCTGAGTATTCTGGTTACCGCTTCATCTATAACCTCTTCTGAAACCCTGCCGTCAAGAACAGCCTTTTTCAGATGTTTCCCGTAATACTCCGGCCTCGGCATCTCAATGTCCAGGCCTGCGTCAGCGGCCTCAATCGTATCCTCCACAGCGTTAACCCAGTCGGATACCACGAACCCGTCGAAATTCCATTCTCCCTTGAGAATATCACGAAGCAGGTGTGTGTTATGGCCGCATAGATACCCGTTTACATCATTATAAGCGCTCATAATGGATGCGGCCCCTGCCTCCACGCACATCTTGAAATGAGGAAGGTATATCTCTCTCAAGGTGCGCTCATCCACGCGAACATCAACGAACATCCTTGATTCCTCGATGTTGTTGACCGCATAGTGCTTCGGGCAGGCCATCACATGTTTCTGCAGGCCGACAACCAGACCCGCGCCCATAACGCCCAGATGATATGGGTCTTCGCCGTAAGACTCCTGTGCCCGTCCCATGCTCGGGTGCCGTACCACATTGATACAAGGACATAAAAGCATATTGGCCCCGACCGCCCTCGTTTCATAACCCATGACCGCGCCCACGCGCTCCTCAAGCTCGGCATCCCATGTCGAGCCTCTTGCCGCTGAAACAGGGAAACAGGTAGTTTTATAGAAGAAGCCTACGCCGCGTGGACCATCAAGGCATTTGAGCGCGGGTATTCCCAGGCGCTTGTTCGCGGGAGTGAAGCCCGTATAACCATGACCCTTGGCGAAAAACCCCTGAACTATGTCACGCAGAATATTACCCGACATCTGCTCGATCTTCTCATCCAGGGTCATCCTTGATAGAACATCTTCGACACGCTTCTCGATCTCCGCATCGCTCTGGCCGGAGATCGCAGTCACGGACCCTCCGAACATGGCCAAAACAACCGCCCCGGCCCCTATCGTTCTCAAAAAATTTCTCCGATTCATTGTAACACTCCTTCAATTATTGATCTCGATAAAAATCTGCCCGCCATTATTGTAAATCCATCAGCTATGCCCAGGCAAGAAATATCAAATTTCAAGAAGATATGCAATTCAACTCGCGGCCCCGGCAATTGCCCCGGCATCCGGCACACCAATTACCTGGAAAATTTTTTTATGTTAAAACTTTTCAGACTCCTGCGACTGGCGGATCGAACGACTATAGATGGTTTCATAACCTGTCATGAAACATTATGTTAAATTCTGGCGTCTGGGTAGGGGCGCAATTTATTGCGCCCTCCTTCTGGGCGTGATGAATCACGCCCCTACTATCTGGGTTATGAAACCATCTATAAGATATGCTATTAAACTGTCGAAGATTAACTTGAGGCTTTATTCCGATAGCAGTATCTTGATCCGGGTCTGCTCCTTTGTGGATAGTAGCGCGCTGGCCTCTATCTCCGGAGTTATCGCTTCGGTGCGGCCTGAGCGGTAGGCCTCCTGGGCTATCTTGCGCCTTTTCTTCACCCTCTCCTCGGACTCGTAGTATGTAATGATGTCGGCTTTTTTATCATGGTTGAGATCGTGAATGTCATAAGTCACGGCCGACTCGAGTGGCACCACCTGGTCCGGCATCTGAGAATATTTCACATCGGCATTGCCCCAATAGAAGTTGATCTTATCCGCACCTGTATCCGCGACTATGTCCAGGTAGGAATCGCCGTTGAAGTCATGGCCGAAGTTGATCAAAGGATGGAACTTTCCTTCTATCAGGGTCTGAAAATCAAGGATGACTCCGATTATGTCTACCTTGTAATTGAGCATCTTGCGCTTGTCCGGCGTGGCGAAATTTTTTCCCTCACCTTGACTGTAGCGGCCGTCCGGGCCCATAAGAAAAATCCTGAACTGTATCTTGATGGAATTCTCGGTCATCATCTTGAAGGCCGTGGAGGGCGCGAAGTGAAAAAAAGGAATGAGCAGGTCTTTCTTGCCGTCCCGGTTGAGGTCGTATATGCCGAAGTCCACGATCGCACTTGTGGTCGCGATAACCTGGTCAGGGGCCTGGTTATATTTGAGGCCTTTCTTTCCGTAATAGATGTATCGGGTCATCCGGGAGCGGTTCTCCGTGGAGCCCCATTTGGTCATGATGATGTCCAGGGTTTCGTCGCCGTTCAGGTTCGCGAGTGTCATTCCCTGGCCTGACATGCTGAGCTTCTTCTCGTCAGGCGTGAGTATCTGCTTCTCCACCACTGCGGTCGGCTTTTCCGGGAAATGCCCGTCTGCCTGCTGGCAGAAGATTTTCAGTTTGTTCTTCAAGAGACCCAGGATGTCAAGAAGTCCGTCCCCGTCAGCATCCATGACAAAGATGTCCGGGAGGGTAAGGTTGGCCGTAAGGCGCTTGCCGTAAGGCTGGAAACGCAAGAACTGGTTGATGTCATCCGTAGTCATGATGTCCCCGAGACCGCCCACCCGGTAGGTGACCTCCACTGGCAGGTTCAGCTTTTGCATAAGCTCAAAGTTTTTTTCGCCGCCTTCCCCGCGCTGATAAAGCTCCGGGCCCTTGCCGGTCGGAAAGATAACCTCGTCGTAGCCCTCCTGGTCCAGGTTCCAGAGGAAGTTCTGATATAAAGGCCGGGAGGGTTCCGCGCTGGCAAAGAGACTCTTGCTCTGAAAAAGAGGTTTCAAGCCGCTGAAGGACTTCCCCCTTTTCTCATAGTAAAACATCCCCTTATCCAGAAGAATGACAAGCTCGTCTCCTTTCGAAGGGGCCACATTACCCGCGTCGAAAAGCTTTGCATCCTCCGGGAGGGTCAGGCTGATGTCCGGATCCGGGCCGAAAGAACCGCCAGGCCCCTGATAAAAGACATAAAAGAAATACTTATCTTCCTGGTCCGAGAGGGTGTATTGCACTCCGAGGTCTTCCTTTCCGTCTCCATTGAAATCAGCGAACACACGGTCGTGCCCTACTCCGTCAAATTCGATGTAGCTCTCCTTGAATGCGATTTTCCCGGCCGCACCAGCGCTGGAAGCCAGCAGGACCGTAAACAGGCCGACAGAGATCAGTTTTTGCTTCATAGAACGAAATCCCTTCTTCTCACAACTATCAAGGAGATGATGAAAAAGACAGCAAAATATACCCCGCAGATGATCATCATCTTTTCTATATCCCATGTAAACCAGTTATCAATCGGGATGCCGGTTGGAAGGTCATTCACCTTATATAAGGGAACAAAGAGCTGGCTTGTGAAACCAAAGGTGGACCAGGGAATGAAATGACCGCTGAGATGAAAGCCAATGTTACTCGGGATAATGCCCACTGCCCCGAAGAACACATACCCGATGATCCCTGTCAGGATAGCCCCGCCCATGGTGTTTGAAAAGGACGAGAACATCAGTGCCATGCCCGCCAGGGTCATGAATGGTATAAAGAGCAACAGGAACATGATTGCGATGTTCTTGTACATATACCACCGGCTGAAAAGGACATACTCGTTCTCGGTAAGGTCTCCGAGGCCGTAGAAGATTTTTCCCGCACCCAGGCCAATCACAGCGAAGATGGCCAGGGTGACGGCTATCATAAAAAGCGCGGTTATATACTTGGAAAGGATCAGCTCGGTTCTCCGAACAGGCCGGGTCAGGATGCACTTGATCGTCTGGTTGCTGACCTCGATGGAGAAAAGGATACACATCATCACATACACAATCACCATGCCGAAATCCATGCACCGCAGGATCGTGTTGAATGCGAAGGCATACCCCTCTCCCATGGTCAACTTAACCGCTTCCTCTACAAGGTAAAAGAGATAGGCCCCGAGCATGGCCAAGCCGGTCAAGGCACCGTAGAGCGCCAGGATTGCCCTGTAGCGGAATATCTTCTCTATATCCACCCTGACTAGAAGGAAAAGCCTTTGTAAGACCCCAAGTGGGCCGCGTCTGATTCCTGGTATGTTATCAGTAGACATCCTGGGATTCCCCGGTCAACTCCACGAAGTATTCCTCCAGGTTCCGCCTCAGCAAGGCTAAAGAATGAACAGTAAACCCCTTTTCCACGAGCAGGCGATTTATACCAGCGGTATCCAGGTTTTCGTGTGGAAACTCGAGCCAGCCTGCCTTGGTTATCTGGACATTCACATCGGGATACCTCTCCTCTAACAGCCTCTTCGCGTCCTTGTCCTGGTCTATACGAATCACCACCCTGTCCGTCTTGTGACCGAGCAGATCATCCACCATCCCTTCTTTGATGATCTGCCCGCGATACATGATTCCTATCCGGTTGCAGACCATCTCCATTTCTCCGAGAAGATGAGAACTCAGGAAAATGGTTGTTCGCTCTTCCTGGCTGATTCTCCGAATCAGGTTCCGCATCTCCCGCATGCCTTGCGGGTCAAGGCCGTTTGTAGGCTCATCCAGCACAAGGAGCTGTGGATGGTGAAGAAGCGCCTGGGCCATTCCAAGCCGCTGTCTCATCCCCTGCGAATAACCCTTGATCTTATCCTTGCCGCGTCGGCCAAGGCCCACCATGTCCAGAGCCTCGTAAATGCGCGACCGACTCACGCCGCCTGTAAGGGCGCCGTATATCTCCAGGTTCTTGATCCCGCTGAGATATGGATAAAAGGCCGGTCCTTCTACCATGGCACCGACCCTGGAGATGGCCTCCAGAAAGGACTTGTGAATATCATGGCCGAAAATCCTTGCTGTCCCGGTGCTTGCAGAGATCAGGCCCAGCATCATACGTATGGAGGTGGTCTTGCCAGCGCCATTAGGACCTATAAATCCGTAGATGTCGCCCCGATGCACCTGAAGGCTCAGGTTTCTCACCGCCTTTAGCTCTCCAAAATTCTTGGAAATGCCAAGTGCCTCAAGCGCAATATCATTACCCGCCACAGAACCGCCTCCCTTCTCTGAACATTATAAAGCATAATCTAAATTAGCTTAAATTTCAAGCGCTGTCGGGCACCGGGTTTGAAAAGCCTTGAAGCACCGGGTATCATTACATCGCATAGCTCGAAATTTTCCATGGATCATCCACGATCAATTCTTCTTATTCTTCCCGGGGCACTGGGCGATGTGGTGAACACCATCCCTGGATTGAAGGCTTTGCGCGCGCACTTTCCCGAGGCAATGATCGAGGCCGCAGGAATTCGGGAAAGGATGGAGCTTCTTTTAGCAGGCCGCATCGTGGATGCCGTTTATGAATTCAATCTTCACGGATTTCAAACCCTGTTTGCAGAAAACTTTTCCCCGGGAAATAAGACGAAAAAATTCCTTGAAAGATTTGATCTCTTCATCTCATGGATTCAGGACAGACAGGGGATCATGGAGCGCAACATGGCTCAAATGGGAAAGCGCTCGATCTTTTTCCAGGATAAGTTCCCGCTTGCAAAAGGCTCGGGGCCGGCATCGGAGACTCTGTGCCAGCCGGTAAGAGAACTCGGGATAAAAGAATTCCCTGCCCGGCCGGAACTCAAATTGCCAAAGAGGTATCTGGACAGGGCATCCGAAATTATCGGGGATGATTGCGAGGCTTGTCTTGTGGTCCATCCGGGTAGCGGCTCTGAAAGCAAGTGTTGGCCTGCCGAGCGGTTTGCACAGGTCGCGGACACGCTGGCTCGTGAATTCTCTTTACAGGTTCTGGCATTGGAGGGTCCTGCGGATGAGCTTGCTTCAGCCCGGATGTGCGAGCACCTGGGGAGTAAGGTTCGCCTCATAAAGAACCGGCCTGTTATTGATGTCGCGTGTGTGCTCTCCTGCGCCAGAATTTATCTTGGCAATGACTCCGGCATATCGCATCTGGCCGCCGCGCTCGGAGTTCCCTCTATGGTGATCTTCGGCCCGACTGATCCGGATGTCTGGGGGCCGCGTGATCCCCTGGCCAGGATCATAGCCCCTGTTTGTGATTGCGCCCCTTGTGATGATGAGACCCGGCGCTCATGCCCGGAGCAAAGATGCCTTGATGAAATTCCGGTGGGCGAGGTAATCAAGCAGGCGAGGGAGCTACTTCGGGAATCCGGGACATAATCTCCTCGACTACGGCCTCCGGGTTTTTGCCCTCGGTATCCACGATGATGTCCGCCGCGGCTCGGTATTTTGGCTCTCGCTCACTCAGCACCTCTTCCACCTCTTGAACGAATGATTTCCTGCCGGTCAATGAAGGTCGTTGATCATCAGCATGAATCCGCTCCACAATGGTCTTGACGCTGGCCCTAAGCCATATAATATTCCCGGCCCTTTTCAGCTCCCTTATATTGTCCTCCCGCAAGATCACGCCTCCGCCGCAGTCAAGCACCTGACCGTCGCTCCCGCAGGATTCCTTTACCACCTCTTTCTCAAGGCCGCGAAAATGGTCCCAGCCGTGTTGATCCACAATCTCCGGGATACTCGCGCCAGCCTTCTCAATGATCAGGGCATCCAGGCTTATAAGCCTCAGCCCAAGCCTACTTGCCAGGATACGGCCTACTGTTGTCTTGCCTGTGCCACGGTATCCGATCAGGATAAGATTCATTTCACAGGTAATTTTACCAGAACGCCCTGAAATTGAAAGTTTAAATACATCATTCCGAGGTCTCGGCTTTTTGAAAAATCCGGGCCGCCATGTTAAAATATTTTCAATTACCTGTCATAATGATCCCTTGTAACAAGATCATAGTTCGTGTTCCTAATTGGCTCGGCGACTGCATCATGGCCACACCCATGCTTCGGCGACTGCGGGAATTGAACCCCGAGGCGCACATTGCGGTCATAGGTCAGAAGGCTCATTGGCATATCTTTGAAGGAAACTCGAATATAGACAAGATGCTGTTATACGATTCTCTTAAGATAGGGGGCCAGTTCCTGCGTGCTGTCTCTGACCTGAGGGCAATGCGGTTCGACCTAGGCTACATCCTGCCCAACTCCCTCTCTTCTGCGCTGGTGTTTGCGCTGGGACAGGTAAATCAAAGGATCGGCTACGCTACCCAGCCACGAGGGTGGTTGCTTAACCAGGGTCAACCCTGGCCGGGCCAGGTCGAGCACAGGGCAGTGCGATACCTGCGCCTGGTAGACCATGATCCCGATATTACCGAAAGGGCGGTGTCATACCCGGTGGAGATGCCCATAGGGGACCAGGATCATACCCTGGCCGATGAACTGCTTAGAGAAATAGATACGGCCAAGGCCGTGGCCCTGAACCCTTGTTCCATCACACCCACCCGGCGGTGGTTCCCGGATCGGTTTGCCCGGCTGGCCGACAGGGTCTACCAGGAGCTGGGATTCGAGGCGGTACTGGTTGGCGGGCCGTCCCGCGAGGACTATCAAGCCTGCACTGAGGTGAAGGCCCTTGCTCAATCCGCAAAGATCACCATCCTGGCCGGCAAGACCGGAATAAGAAGCCTGGCCGCTCTCCTGGGTCGGCTCAGGTTACTTGTTACCTGTAATACAGGGACCATGCACATAGCCAGCACAACCGGGACACCAATGGTCGTCATGACAGGGTCCTCGGACATCAAGGTGACTGCTCCATGGGGAGTGGACTACCGGGTCATCCTCAAGGACCTTCCCTGCTATCCATGCTGGAAGAATGAGTGCCCGATGGGCACTGAAAGGCCTGAGTGTATGACATCAATCACGGTGGAAGATGTCTTTAAAGAGGTTGCTGATTTATTGGCCAATGGATGATAGAGCCCTGGTTCGGGCAAAGCTTGTGTTGACAATAGAAGGATGTAAACTATTCAGGGCTTGGAGTAATATCTGGCAAGAAAGGAGATGCTGATGCCATTGAATCAGAAGCTGATTGAGAAACTGGTATGTCCCAAGTGCAAGGGACCGCTCACCCTGGTGGGTGACAGTGAGGCTTTGGACTGCGAGGCTTGCCGGCTCAGGTATAAAATCGAGAGATACGGCAAGGGGGTTCTCATACCCAACATGATCATCGAGCAGGCAGAACCGCTTCCAGAGAATTAGCCGCGCATAAGCTGATGTCCGTGCCGAAAGGCTTTTTTCCGACTTGTAGGAGTCGTAGCGACCGTCTTTCGCACAGATAGGGTTTTAATCAGCGTTGGACTATTTTGTTCCGGCAGGAGATGCGACCATTAAGCGTCATCGTTGCGAACTCGGTATCTGGCGAGGGGGTCAGGGAGAGTAGATGAGCGAAATTTTAGTCTGCCAGATCGGAGACATTCGCTGGTGTCTTTACCCTGAATACATGGAGGGCCTGGACCCGATTCTCAAGGAGATAATGGGGGTCGGGGGATTCGGGGGATTCAAAGGACATGGAGGGATTGAGGAGAGATTCCGCCTGGTCCGGGAGCATCCTGATGGGCTTTCCCTTCATGCGGTGAAGGCCAGTCATCCGGGCCTTCCGGGGGAACTCTGGATAAAGGTCTCTCGTCCCCGATCCTTTCTGGATCAGGTTCTCACCCAAAGCCGGGGCTCCACTCTCCACCGGGAATGGGACCTGGCCGCGGCACATAAGAGCCGGGGCTTACCCATTCCAGCATATCTAGCACTGGGGAAGCGTTTTCGTAAACGCGGTTTGGTGGAGGAATTTCTAATTTACGAGTCGCTGGGATTTTACCAGTCTTTTGATCAGTATTATCGCTATACCTTTCGACCTGTCATCCAAAGCCCTCGGCCCTTTCCGGAAGCCGGTGTTGAGAAGAAGCGCGGCCTGATCAAGGAGCTTGCGCTTCTGGTTCGGAAGATGCATGACCAGGGAATTCGTCGTCCGGGTCTGAGCCCATCAGGGATACTCGTTGCCAGCAGGGATCAGGGCATGGGCCTGATATTGACCGAGCCGGAAAAGGCCGTGGTATCCCCTGGAGGGCGAGGCGCGCCCGCGTTTCCTGAGCGGGTAGAAGCCCTGGCGCACCTGGATGCAAATTTTTCAACACTCTTTAACTTGAGCTATCGCTTTCGCCTTTTTCAGGAATACTTCCGACCGGACAAGATTGATCCGGATATATTTCACGGATTGGTCCGGGAGATTATCACTCGCTCGGAGGAGTTGAGTCAGTTGCGCTTGCGCGAGGCAAAGAGGAAGATCGCTCGTCGCGAGGAGCCTTATTACTGGTTTCGGACAAGGGCGCATCGGGTTTTCATAAAGGGGTTGGTCTACGAGAACAGCTTGATCGAGGCGATCCCTGGTTTGCCGGAGGTTGTGAGAAAACGAGAGAGTGTTTATATAAAAATTATCGGGGAGGCGCGGCCTCATGAGGCTCAGGTGCTTCTTTGCCCGGCGCGACCTCTTATGAAGAATGGATGGAAGAGCAAGGCGCGTCAAGGCATGACCATGGCCGCGTTTCTTCATGAGCGCCGTTTGCCCCACATAGAAGCGCTCGCCGCGGTAGAGGCTCGCTCGCGGATCAGGGCGCCGAGAGACGCGTGCTACCTCATCATGCAAAAGCCTGGGCCTGGCTGTTTGAATCTGGCTGAACACCTTGGGAGAAAAGTTGCGGATGAATTCTCCGGGCTCCCCTGGGACCGAGCGGACTTGATCAGCCTGGCTCATTTCTTGCGTCGCATGCACGAGATGAACCTGGTCTATTCCCCGGCTTCCGGAACAGACCTCTGGGTACAATGGAGCGAGACCAAAGGCAAGGAATTCCTGTTCTCTAACCCGCATCATCTCTGGCTCAAGAGCCCCCTTTCGCGCCAGGAAGCGGCCCGGCATCTGGCAGAACTCTTCTCAGTGCTTCCTATTTCCGAGGCTGACGAGTCCATGGTTCTAACGGAATATCTGCGTTTCTCCCGCCGGTTTCGCGACCAGCGGCAAGCATTCATCGCTGACTTCGCCAAGAGCTCGCATCGGCCTGGAACATCCTCGGGGGTGCAATCTTGAGCAATTCCCTGCGAATCCTTCTGGTGGCCCCTATCCGCTTGTATAATGCTGAAGCCGAATATATTCACAGGCTCTCGCGCGGCATTCTCGCCCGGGGCCATCATCCGGTAGTGATGGGTATTCCTGGCTCGCCGCTCTTGAACCGTGTTGCTAAAGAAGGAGTAGAGACCTGCGATCAGTTTCGCATGACCAGCCTCAATCCGGGTCCGCTTTTCAAGGATTTGCCCAGTCTTGGCAGATACCTGAAGAGGGGGCGGTTCCAGGTAATCAATGTTCACCGGTCGGAGGGCTTCATCATCATGGCCTGGGCAGTGCAGAGGCTAAGATGCCGACCGGGGCTGATCCGCACACGCGGGGACATGCGCCCGGTGAGGCGTGATCCGATAAACCGGAAGCTATATGGACAATGGAGCGACAGGATCATCGCAAGCAACAGGCTCCTTGAGCAAGAGCTTATCATTCGCCTTAATTTGAAGCCGAACAAAATCCAGACCATTCATATGGGAATTGACCCGGATAAGGTGAAGCCAGAGAGGACTCCGGAAGAGGTCCGCCGGGACCTGGGTCTGGCTTTGGATGAAAGGGTGATTGGCTTTATGGGTCGGATCGGTTTGGTCAAGGGGCATCAATATCTGCTAGAGGCTGTTCCGAGGATTCTGGCTGAATTCCAGAAAGCCAGGTTTCTCCTGATTTACCCGTATGTTGAAAACGATTGCCCCTTTCTGCAACAACTGAGTCGCTCCAAGTGGAGAGATAAATTCATCCTGGTTGGACCCCGGTCAAACTGGGCTGATGTCATGCAGTTGACCGAGGTCGCGGTAATTCCGTCATTGAGAAGCGAGGGCAACTGCAGGGCGGCCCTGGAATGGATGGCTCTCTACAAACCTGTTGTGGGAACCAGAGTGGGGGCTATCCCTGAGTTGATCGAGCAAGCCGAAACAGGATACCTCATTCAGCCACGACAGGCTTCGGCCCTGGCGGATGCGGTTATAAATTTACTGAGGAATCCTGCGCGCAGTCGCAAAATGGGTGAAAGGGGGCATGCGCGCCTCAAGAGATATTTTACCGAGGACGAGATGGTGGAAAAGACACTTGAGGCATATCAAGCGGTGCAAGAGGAATTGGAGGCTACTTGAGATTTTGCAAACCAGGGGGATCATGATAATATTAAAGGACAAGGAGTTAAACTATGGCCAAGTTGACGAAGAAACAGCGAGAGCATTTTCGCAAGATTCTTGTGAAGCAGTTGGAAGACCTGGTGGGAAAACTCGGGATGACGGTTGATGAGTTATCCACTAATCCCGAATCCTTTCCCGACTTGACCGACAGGGCCTCTGCTGAGACGGACCGGAACTTTGATCTCCGCATCCGCGACAGGGAGCGAAAGCTTGTCCTGAAAATCCAGCAGGCCATTAAACGAATTGAGGACGGCACCTTCGGCATCTGCGAGGTATGCGGAGGATCGATTGATCTCAAGCGACTCGAAGCGAGGCCAGTCACCACGCTTTGCATTGAATGCAAGACCGAGCAGGAGCGCCTGGAAAAAATTCGCGGGGAATGAGCCCAAGTAGAAAAACCGGGACAAAGCCAGTGCTGAGATGGTTTCTCGTGGCAGTCTTCGGGCTGGTGATGCTCCTTGAAGCAGGAGCCTGCACCTGGAGAAAGCCAAAGCCGATTCCATCCGCAGAAGATCTCTATGCCGAAGCCATGGCTTTGTATCAGGGCAAGCCCAACTGGCTTGCAAAAAGGTTTCCCGGTCTTAAAAATAGATACGAGGATAGCTGGGCCGGCCCGATTTTTCAACATCGCAATTACGCCCGCGCTATTGAGTCATTTCAAGAGGTTATCTATAACTATCCCTTCAGCAAATACGCTATTTTATCCGAGCTACGGATCGCGGACTGCCATTTTGGCATGGGCGGAGTGGAAGAATACGAGATTGCAATCCAGTGTTATGAAGACTTCATCAGGTTGCATCCGGTGCATGAGGAAGTCGCCTATGCCACCTATCGCCTCGGGCTTTGCTATTATCATCAACGCTTGAAGGCCGGCAGGGATCAGAGTGAAACAGAGATGGCGATGGTGCAGTTTCAGATTCTCCTTTCACGCTATCCTGAAAGCTCCTATGCAGAGGATACCCGGGCCAAGATTCGCGATTGCGAGGAGCGGCTGGCCAGACATAACTTTCTTGTAGCCCGGTTTTACGAAAAGCAGAATAATTACTGGGCCGCATCTAATCGTTTTGAAAAGATATGGCGGAATTACCCGGAATCCGGGCATGCTGAGGAGTCGCTCTTCCGGCAAGCGGAATGCTATGACCGATTGAGCCGCCGTGAAGAGGCGATCTTGTTTTATGAGCAGTTTATCTCGCGGTTTCCTGAAAGCGCTTTTTGCAAGATGGCCCTGAGTCGAAAGTCAGCGCTCGAGCGAAAGGACCGCGATGATAAAACCATCCATGACTAGACAGACCATGCCAGGCCGAGCGCTTTTATATTGTCTTGCGGTTTTGATCCTGTTTGCTGGATGCCACGGCTCCGAGGAGAATGAGATTCAGGGCTTACTGGAAAAAAGGGCGCGATTCTTGAGGAAGGGAGACACGGATGGTTATCTTTCCTGCCTGAGTCAGGGTTACATGGATTCCTTCTTTCCTTTAGATCATGCCAGAGATAAGATTAAGCAAATACTCTCATGCCCGGAGCGGCCTGAGGCTCGATTTTCTTCTCCAACGATTTATCGGCAAGGAAATCGGGCTGTTGTCCGGGAGGATTTCTGGCTGGAGGGGGTAATCTCCTCCAAGCCCAGAAGCTACCGGCGGACTCAGCATCTTCGGCTTGCGCGGCAGGGTCAGGAGGGATGGAAGATCATAGAGGGGAGCAAGGTCTATCGGCTACTTGCTGGCCAGGCGAAAGAGGAGGACGGGATAATTGAGGTTCTTGATCGCCGTGAAGAGGCGCTTGAGACCAAGGACCTCCGATTGTATCTGAGCGTGGTTTCTCAGCACTATGAGCATCGCGGCCAGGGGGTCCGGGAGCTTGAGCATAGGCTCTCAGAGAGCTTTCAGGTCTTCGATGACATCCGGTATGAGGCGTGGGACAGGAGGGTCTGGTTTTTTGGCAACTATGCCACGGTGGAGCAACGCTATCGGTTGGAGGCAAAGCTCCTGGGAGAGCCAGAGGTGCATTCGGAGATCGAGAGGATCGAGTTGATCCGGGAGCCGGAGGGCTGGAGGATCGTGAAGGGCCTTTAGCACAAAGGCGACAGGGGGCGCGATGGAAGAGGAACTGCGAGGATATTACTTGAAGGGCCGGGAATGTTTTCTTGAGAACAATTACCCGGAGGCTCAGAATCTCCTGGAGGCCTTTGTGGATAAGGTGGGGACCTTCGCGGATGTCTGGAACATGCTCGGGGTGATCTACCATGCGCAGGGCAAATTCCAGAAGGCCATAGACTCATTCACCCGATCGCTTTCCATCAACCCCCATTACACCGAGGTTCAGCTCAACCTCGCAGTCACTTACAATGACCTGGGCCAATACGATAAGGCACAGGAGCTTTACCGGCAGGCAAAGGATTATAAGGGGGATGATTCCTCTGCCTCGGATCGTCTTCCTGATGCTTTTGTCCGTGGCAAGCTTGCAAACATGCACGCGGAGCTTGCAGACACCTATTGGGGGATCGGGCTTTTCGAGGAGGCCATAGAGGAGTATTCCAAGGCCCTGAAGCTCAGGCCGGAGTTTCCGGACATCCGCAGTAAGCGGGCCCAGGTGCTTTATGACCAGGGCAAGAAGGAGCAGGCCCTCAAGGAGTTGGAGGACATAAAGCGCAGTCGGCCTGATTACCTGGCGGCCCGGATCAACCTGGGCGTGGCCTATTATTCGATGGGAAAGATCGAGGATGCCCTCAAGGAATGGAGGCAGGTTCTTGACGAGGAGCCTGAGAACCGGAAGGCCCAGATGTATATTCGCCTGGTGGAGGCCAAATCCAAAGAATCGGTGAAATCGGTGAGATCGGTGAGAGAGGAAGATCAATGAGCAAGTCCGGGGGGTCCGCAGGGCCGGTTGAATGTCCCTACTGCGGGTTCATTAATTTGCATGAAGGCAGGGAATGCGCGCGCTGTCGCAAGCCCTTGCCCGGAAGGGAGTCCAGGGGATCTGCAGAAAGCCGGGTGCCGAAGGATGAGCATACGGACTCGCAAACCGATTTGACAGCCTCCGATACCCTGGAGACCGTGCCTCCATCCATGAAAACCCGGAAAGACGCGGAAGAAGAAAAATTACCTCCGAGTTCAGAGAGAAGCAAGACCAGTGAAATGCCGGAGGAACCTGCTCCGGAACCCGAGGTCAAGAAACCGGAGCCGGAAATGGAAATCTCTGATTCCGGTGAGAGGCCTGTTTTGGATGAGGAGTCCTTGACCTATACCGGCTCTGATGCGGAGTTGCGCGATCTGTCCCGCTTTTTCAAGGATGCGAAAAGGGATCAAGAGAGTTCTTCGGAGAAAGTAATGCCGGGGGATGAAGCGGACGAGTCCATCTCCAGGGTGGAGATAGCGCCACCGGGCCCGAGTGAGGAAAGCTCTGACAGCTTCAAGCCGGATTTCAGTAAGCCGCTTCTGCCCGGCTTCGGCGAGGAAAGCGTGTCCTACGGGTCTGCAGGGAGCGATGCCACTGATGCAGAGATTGCCGTGGAGCCAGCTCAAGCCAGGAAGGATGCCATCCCCGCTTCCTTGTCCACCCGGGCTCTCGCAGGCGCGGCCGACCTTCTTGTCTATGCCCTGATCTTCTCCGTCCTTTACATGGGCGCAATGTGGGCCGGAGGCCTGGGCAGGGTAGAGTTCTCGCCGATGCAGTGGCTGGTCAAGGTCATCATCCCGCTCGGCATGATGATGATAGTGATATTCCTCTTCTCCGAGACATTCTTTGTACTCACATCCGGCCAGACACCGGGGCAGATGATCTTCAAAATTCAAACCGCAGATGAAAACGATGTGCCGCTTCATTCTGCACAGGCCATTATCAGGGCACTTATCTATCTTGTCCTTATTCTGCCACTCGGCCTGGGCCTGCTCACGATCCTGCTCGGGAAAGACCACCGTGGCGCGCATGAGCAGTTCTCGGGGACCAAGACACTCCGTCTCATCAAGTCAAATTTCAAAAAATCTTGACCCCTTAACCGGATTTACCTGTTGGTATAATGTCTAATGAGAAAAAAGCGCTTCCGCCACCATTGCCAGATAAACAAACCGGGTTGACCCATCCTCGCCTGCTTCCTTACCTGCGGATAATACTGGTTCTGGTCTTCGCATCCTTGCTTTATTTTCCGATCGTAAACCGAACCCTTTACTTCCAGGGCGGTGACAACGCCAAATATTTTTCTCTGGCCAAGTCGCTTGCCACTGGAAGAGGATACACGGGTGTGCGACATATTTGGTGAATCATTTTTTTAACCCCTTTTTTGGGTTTAT
>CAZOMR010000045.1:0-16627 GCA_964580655.1 uncultured bacterium | reverse complement strand
AGAGACCCTAAACATCCTCCTAAGAGGTGTTTACCATGTGTTGAACCTGTACAATGAGTTGACCTTTATATGCTGTAAAGGGTATAATGATTCTGGAAAAGGCATTCAGGTAAAGAAGGGCCAGTAACATTAATCCAAATCCGGGGGGAGGGGTATATGGGTCTTTACGAGTTCAAGCGGTCCTATGAGATGTTTGAGTCTGCACAGAAAGTGGTGCCGGGAGGTATCTTCTTTCCCCGAACACCCCACTTCCTGACCTTTGGCTCACATCCTGTTTTCACTGACCGGGCCCTTGGCGCCAGGTTCTGGGACATTGACGGCAACGAGTTCATTGACTACATGTGCGCTTACGGCGCAGTGGTGCTCGGGTATAATCACCCGGCAGTAGAAGAGGCCGCGAGAAAGCAGGCCGAGCGCTGTAATGCCACCACTGTGCCGAGCGACTACTGGCTCAAGCTGTCCGAGTTCCTCGTTCAGGAGATACCTGTGGCGGACTGGGTCGCATATGGAAAGAACGGCTCTGATGCGACCACTTTCGCGGCCATAGTCGCCAGGATACACACTGGCCGACAGGGGATTGCCATGGCCCATCACGCCTACCACGGGCTACACAACTGGTGCATCGAGTC
This sequence comes from uncultured bacterium, assembly GCA_964580655.1. Lineage (GTDB taxonomy): Bacteria > RBG-13-61-14 > RBG-13-61-14 > RBG-13-61-14 > CAZOMR01 > CAZOMR01. The sequence goes on along the minus strand of CAZOMR010000045.1, from coordinate 15,998 downwards.
GGAGGCGGGCATCCCTCCGGAGTACAAGACCCATGTTTACAAATTCCAGTATAATGATCTCGAAGACCTGCAAGCCCTGGTGGAATCAAAGCGAGGCGAGCTAGCCGCAGTTTTCCTGACACCCGTGGGCCACTGGGCGCTTGCGGACCAGGAAGACCCGGCTCCCGGGTTCTTTGAGGGAGTGAGAGAGCTTTGCGACCGGGAGGGAATGCTATTTTTGATGGACGACATCCGGTGTGGATTCCGGATCAAATACGAAGGAACCCATGCCTATTACGGGAATGCTGACCCGGACATCATCTGCTTTGGCAAGGCCATGGGCAATGGGCATCCTATCTCAGTAGCCCTTGGCAAGGCGGAGCTGATGGAATCCGCGAAAAAGGTATACTGGTCCGGCACTCATTTTTACTCCGGGGTACCCATGGCCGCGGCAATGGCGTGCCTGAGAGAGATAAAGGAATCCGGAGCCATTGAAAGGATCAAGGACATGGGCACAATTCTCCAGGCAGGGCTCAGGGACCACGCCAAGTCGCACGGGGTCGAGGTCTCGGTTACCGGGCATCCTGCAATGCCCTATATGACTTTCGAGGATGACGCGAGCCGGGAGAAGATGCGCTTCTTCTGCGGAGAGGCTTCTCGCAGGGGAATCTTCTTCCACCCTCATCATAACTGGTTCATATCAGCCGCGCTCACAAAAGATGATCTCGCTCGCACCATGGAAGTCACGGACATCTGCTTCAAGCTGGTCAAGGATAAGTATGGATAAACCAAGCTTCCGGCCAGAAAACCAGTGGTCTGTTGTTTGTGGAGCCGATGAATTGAAGTGCGTGGGTAAGGCCTAGAGCCCTGCCAGGCCTTAAATCGAGCGCCTATGCTTTCAACAACGCTGGAGCAATACCCCTGGCCCATGATCTGATGGCCTCAAAGTCGCGGAAATCCCCCTCGATGAAGCCCGCGGTCTTCATTATCGCCTTTGCCCCTGCTGATAACTTTGCGAATTCCAATGTCCCGGCAAAGATGCCTATATCCGCAGGCTTAACCTCCGGCACCTTCTTGAGCACCGGGTCACTATGCTCTCATCAAGTTCTTCGGTTACCACCATCTCAGGGAAATCTTTCTTAGTATCACTCATCTTCAATACTCTTTCTTTCGAATCAATTATCAGTCATCATCCTCTCCAGCGAGGTGCGCCGGGAAAGGGCGATCAGGGTAACGGATCATCCAGAGTATCTCTGCGAGCTCAGACGCCTGGTCCGGCGCGCTGAAGTCGGCTTTCTTACTCAATGCCTTGGCCTCGCGTGGACAAGTAAGCTCTCCTCCCGGCTCATCCACCTGTTCCATCGGGACCTCCTGGGGTATGAAGGTGTACGGCTCCATGTGGGGCTCGGTATCGAAGACATCGTACATGGGTACGGCCAGTTCATCATAGGTGCTCAGGGGCGACAGGCCCAGGATAACCTCAAGTGTTTTGTAGAAGTTGGGCCAGGAGTAATGGGTGGATATGGTTACGCCTTTCTTGGTCCAGGGGCTGATGACCAGGCCGATGGTGCGATGGGACTCGAGGTGATCCGCTCCGCTCTGCGGGTCGTCCTCGGTGACGAAGATCAGCGTGTTCTTCCAGAATTTCGAATGGCTGACCGCGTCCACCAACCGGCCCACGGCCTCGTCATTGTCAGCAATCAAGGAGTCTGGATGCCACGCTCCCTCAGAGCATCCCTCGGTATGGTCATTGGGCAAAAGCATAAAAGTAAACGGGGCCAATTTACCTGCCTGAACATGCTCGATGAATACCTGGATCTTTTCCTTGTCCGGGATGCGCATGTCAAATGTCAATGGCCAGCGGGAATCAATGACCACGCCATCAAACTGGCGGCCGGTTTCGGGATCAATACTTCCCACTATTTCGCCATAGTCCCTGAAGGGGATGCCGGCCTTCTTGAGGTGGTTGAATATGAAGCCGGCCTTGGTGTAACTGGTCGGTTCAATACCTCCCGCCACCAGCCAGGTGCTCGTGCGGTACATGTCCAGATACGCTTTTTCAACATAGTCCGTGATGTTGGATGAGGCGTTCCACATATGGCCGGTAATCGAGGCCTCGGAATCGCAGTAGAAGTTATCCAGGTTTACGAACCGATCAGCCAGGGCATGGATGTTCGGGGTATAGCAGTAAGTTCCATAAGTCTTATCACAGCAGAACACACAAAGACTGGGGTCTCCATTTCCCTTGGGATAGTCCCCCATCACCTGATCGTAGGTCTTGTTTTCCTTGAGAACATAGATTATGTGCTTAATTGGATACTGTTTGAGCGGGTCCTCTTGCTGGGGCTCAAAGTATGTCAACTGGCGGTCGTTGTTGTACTCGGTGATCATGGTCATGGCACCGAGGTAGGATGGGATGATATTAACGGGAATCTGAGAGAGAGAACCTGGCATTGTGGCCCAACAGCCCTTGCTGTAGTCGCTGGGGGTTCCGCCTTCCCCCTTGCCGTTGGCCACATACCAAAAACCGTTGATTTCAACAACCGTGGTTGGATTCCATCCCACCGGGATACTTCCGAGGTATTTGTACTCGGCCACATCAATGAGGTCCAGGGAATTCCGGCCCGAGCTGGCCACTAATAAAATGCTCTCATCATGGTTAAGGGTCAGGGCCGTGGGTTTTACCCCGTACGGATCATCAGGGTATGGCCGGAGCGAGATGAAGCGTTCCACGAAGTTTGTGGCTGTTCTTATCAGTGCGATGTCATCTGTCTCGGAGTTGGCAACATATAAAGTCTTGCCGTCCGCTGTCATGGCCATGCCCTCCGGGTTCTTTCCAACCGAGATCTCCCGGACAACCTCCATGCCCGGGTCAGCCGTGGCCGAGTCCGCATCGGAGACGTCCACGACAGACACCTTGGGAAGGTCTGCCAGCCGCTTGGTTCCCCAGTTGGTCACATAAAGCGTTTCCCGGTCCGGGGTCAGAGCCAGGTCATACGGGTACTTGACCACGATGACTTTATGAAGAACCTCTGACCCGGGGAGATCGCTGAAGTCAACCTTGACTGCGGCAACCTGGTTCTGAAGGGAGTAGGCTACATACAGCATTGCCTGGTCCATGTCCGAGGGGTTCTGGTCCAGGGCTATCGCGCTCACATACGCGCCGTGGTCAAGTGCGATTTCGTCCTCCGGGGTTATGTTGCCATCTGCGTCCATCCCGAAGACATACACCCTGCCCCGGGCATTGGCCAACTGTCCATTTGGATCAAGTTCTTTCCCGCCTCGATGTCCGCCGCCGGCCAGTATCAGGTACGGGTAGGTGGCTGAGAAAGCAGGCGGCGCGTCAATAACCACGAGCCCGTACCAGAATGATTTATCATTATCTTTATTATGCTCCACTGTACCGGTGATGATAAATTCCGGTATCTTGACCGAATACAGATGATTCCTTCTGTCTCTGCCGCTACACAGGACAACGAGGTACTCCTCATCCGGGGTTGCCTTCAAGTTCATGGGGAAATAGCTCGACAGCTTGAGTTGCCTTCCCATCGGGGTGAGCAGGCGCCCATTGGGCAACACGATCATCCCTGCCGAGAGTTCTCCTGCCGGAATCTGGGAGTCTATACTCGGCTCGGGGAGGGACTCCATCTGCACTTGATCTTTATCGTTGTGGTGGCCGTCGTCATCATCCTTGCGGCATCCCGTGCCCACTAAGATAATTCCTATAACTATGGCCACACCTGTTATGATCCTTCGTGTCTTCATGTCTATTCTCCGAACTTTCCTTTCTCCTTGGTATTGTAGAGCCAGAGTCGCGGCGAACCGCGGCCTATTTCATCAATCCAAAACCGTTATCTCTACTACTCGCTCCCAACTGTCAGCCGCTGGAAAATCAGGACAGGTCATGTGAATAAGCAGGGGGTCCTCTGTGTCCAGTGTTCCCGGGTTGATGGTCAGTTGGGTCGCGAAACTGCCGTCTGCCTTGATCGGTATGGGCGAGGCTGGTGAGAATGATCCCACCGCGGCGCCGTCCTGGGTGGCCCAGAGTTCTATGTCCCAACCGGTATCCAGGTAAGGCTCGGCGTTTCTTTCAATCCATCCTTCCACGTCCAGGGTTGCTCCCGCGCTTGCTGAGATGGTATCTCCAGTCAGCGGGGTCTCCGGGACAAGGTCCAGAAGTTCGGTAATCGAGTTGACAATGGAGCCTTCAATATTCTCGGCATGCATTACAATCTGGCCGGCATCGTTACAGATCGGCATGCCCACTATCTCCTCAAGGGCAATGCAAAGGTCCGTCTCAGGTGGTATCGGAAGATACCCTTCAGCAATTTTCCGCAACTCCTCTGCATCCAGATAAAGGTCTAACGCGGCGCTTGCAAACCCGGCGGCGCCCTGGGTCAACTTGCCCGAGATAGTGAAATCATGCATCACGATCGTCAGCGTGTATCCCGCAACAGAGGCCGTGACTGCAAGATCCGCGGGGGCTGATAAAAAGTACGGGTCAGCAAATTCTGAACCCTCAGCGAAAACCACCACCGGGGTATCAAGCTCCTGAACAAGTGTTCCTCCATCATCCTCGCTCAATCCCCCGATCGCCGAGAACCTGTTCGCCACCGGGTCAGCCTCTGTAACCATCATCAAGAAAGGAGGGATGACTTGGCCTATGAGGCCGAATATCAGTTTGGCCGCCTCCGGCTCCACCACATTGTCTGCCGCTATGATAAATTTATAGACCGTGCCCTCTGCGAGGGCCGCGTCGCCGCCCAGGGGGGTTACCTTCTCTGTCCAGAAGGCGTTGTTCCATGAGATCCCTTCATCAGGCAAAGTGGCTTTAACAATGTATTGAGTATTGGGCTCAAGCAAGGTATCAGACATGAACGAGGCTGATAGGTTACCGGGCATAATCTGCACCGTCCCTGGTATCGGTTCTCCTGCTGAACTCTCTATTCCCAGCGTGAAATCTTCAAAGTTGACCGGCTTGGTGAAATAGACGCGCGCGCCTACATTAAGCGGTTCCACCACGCGGCCCTCGGCAGTGGAGATAGTCGCATGAGGGAAAAGGTCCACGATCTCCAGAGTGGGCACGAACGCAACATGCAAGATGATCTGAATGTAGGGCCCAGCCACACCATTGTTGTCAAGCAAGGCCAATTGAATAGGGTAATCGCCATCAGGAAAATCAGGGTGCACCGTGAATGTCACTGTCACAAGATTCCCTACTACTACAGGGTCCAGCAAATAATACTCTTCGTCTCCCTCCAGCATCAGCACTACACCAGTGATGGTGTCCCCGCCGGCTAAGTCCGAGGTGAAGAACATGGTGAAATCACCCCCCTGTTCCACTACATCCAACGCCGACAAGGACTCAAGCCCTGTAATCTCAGGCCCCTCCGGGTTCTCAGCCGGGGGTGGTCCGGCGATGGGATCAACCCCCAGGATAAAAGGGGTCTCCTCTGCTGGAACGAATACATCCGGGCTAGACCAGTGGCAGTGGCCATCATCAGAATCACAGTTCAACCTTGATACAAGCAACCCCGCCATCAGAAAAAAACCGACCAGATTAAATAGCTTTTTCATGGTTTACCATCCTTTTGATCGAAAGCCATCTCTCATGAATTCCAAAATATAAACCAACCAGTCTACTTGCTTTTATAGCATTATCGTAAGAGGTTGTCCATAAAAAACAATGGCTGAACCTGAGGTTTGTTCGGCATGAAAATTCAATGTTTCCATTCAAGGCTTATTATCAAGTTGGTGCCAGGCTCATTCTGTCCGGAGCCGTGCACGCGGTAGTCCTCATTTGTAAGATTCTCGAGCGCGGCCGAGAGTTTTATTCCGCGTCCGAGGTCCGCGCCTCCGCGCAAGGTATAGACCTCATACCCTGGGGTGCCCCCGGGCGGGATGCGCTGTAGGTCGGCCTTGTCTCTTGTGGAAAGGCGGTCCGCCTTATCAGCGAAGGTGGCCACTCCCTCGATCCAATACTTGTGGTCAGCCGAATCCCACCTCAGTCCCAGCACGCCTGTTTGCGGCATTAAGCGATCCTTGTATTCCTTTTCCCTCTCAGGCTCGGAGGTCGGGAAGCTGTCAACCCTTCCATACATCGAGCCGTATGCCCCGAAGGCTGTCCAAGAGGAGGTCAGCGCTATATTGGCCGACACCTCGACACCTTCCACGTATCCGTTTCCCACGTTCTTCTTGGTCACCTCCATATCGGTCCCGATCATTTTTCCAGTAGGGGTCCGAGCGATCAAATCCTCAATGTCTGTGTAGTAATACCCTGTCTGAAACGACATTCGTTCGGTCCACGCCTTGACGCCCCCTTCATATATAATATATCTCTCCGAGTCCAGCCCGGGGGAAGGGATTTCAACCTCGCCGCTCTCGTGAGCCGCGTCCAGCCGGGTCAAGTCTGAAAGGTTCGGAGCACGGAAGGCCTGCGACACCCCGGCATATATGTTGAAAGTCCTGGCTGAATCCGGGTAATAGATCACCCGTGCGTTGCCCACATACGCTTCCCATTCATCCTCCACGCGCATAGGCTGCCTGGTGACCGGGTCCTCCACTTCCCTGGCCACGGCCCGTGAAAATGAATAGCGCCCGCCCAGGTACAACTCCAGCCTGTCGTGAAGCCAGACTTCCCCCTGAACAAAGGCGCCTGCTATCTCGTAATTGGAGTCGTCTCCCACAGGCCCCTGTATGGCCTCGGAGTCAAAACTTCCATCCGGGTTATAATTCTTCCTGAAGGAATCCACCTCGTCCAGGTAGTAGTCTCCCCCGTAAGTAATGCTTCCTGAAGAGATGTACCTGGTAAGGTTGATAAAAGCTCCCAGGGTCTTTACTTCCACGCCTTGTTCATCCTGTGTATCATCGCTTTTAATCCTCTCCTGCTCTTCTTCCTGGAGGTGGTAACTTAAGCTTATCTTCAAGCGATCCGCAATTGGGCCTGCATCCGTTGCATGAAGCTGGACATAAAAAAGTTCTCTGCTCTGGTCCAGAGCCCGTTTTTTCTCGGTGCCTACCTTGGTCCCCTCCCAGCTCTTGCTGTAGATTGTGGTGTGGGTTCGCCACACATCGTCTTGCTCCAGACGCTGGTAGGCCAGCACCACATGGTAACCTGGGTTAATGGCATACTCGATTTTCAGGTCGGTTGACCGCTCCTGGTATCCGGTCCTGGGCATATGCCCCATGTCTTGCCCCGCTTGATAATCCCCGAATTCCTTGAGGGTGCCGCCCAGGTATACCCCCAGTCTATTACCATCTCTCCCGTTTACCTGTGCACGATAAACATTCGAGTGCTCTGCCTCTGCATGGCGACACAAAAGCCGGAGGTTAGCGCCGGAAGGCTCCATCGCTGTCGGGGTCAGCGTGATCATATTGATTGTGCCGCCGATGGAATCACTGCCGTAAAGCACAGAGCCAAGCCCCTTGATCACCTCCATTCGGGCAATGCTGTAGGGGTCTACCGTGGCCAGGTACTGGTTAGGGCCGCTCCGGTATGTCGAGTTATTCAGCCGGATCCCGTCAATCAGGAGCAGTGTCCTGAAACCCGTGAAGCCCCGAATGAACGGCGAAGCTTGACCATAGCCCGACTTCTGGACCATTACACCGGGCGTCTGCCGGAGCGCATCAGGCAAGGTTCGGGACATCCTCTCAATCGAAATTTCCTCGTCCGTGATCACCTCCAGGATGTACGGCACTTCGAACTCCGACTTCTCAGTGTGCGTTGCCGTCACTACAATCTCTGGAACTCTATACGGATAGTCATTCTCATTGGCTTCCTGACCGTGCGATGATGCGGCCAGACCCATTATCATTACTACTATCAATGCCAACTGCCAATGCTTCATCATTTCTTCATTTAAAATACCTGGTATCACTGTTGAATAAAATCCTGTTGCAGAATTCCTTTATCTTTTCCTTCCCGTATTCGCTTTCTATGTGAAATGAACTCAGAGGGCGTCTAAAGTTTATCCGGCTTGCAAGCATCATCAAAGGCAGTAGATGTAACTCATGATAGTTGCTGGATAAACCCAGGGTCGCCACAACCTTTCCCCCTGATCCCTCAACACGGTCGCTGATAGGTTTAAACACCATTTCAAGTTCGAATGTCTCAAAGGGAGGGCCACTGAATGTGGCAAAGGCGCCCACCCTTTTATTTTTAAGCCCCTTCACCTGCTTGAGATACATGGCCATAGGATAGCAGATTTCAGCCCACTTTGGACCGCCTATACATACGAGATCAAACCCCGATACATCCGGGTAAGCAGGGCGCTTGATGTCTTGTTCCACCTGGGGGTAATGTTGATGCCACCATGCGCGAAAAGATGAATTATATAGTGCCACGGCAATAACCGGATAAGTGTATATCTGCTGGGCGAGCAGAATCCATCTGTTCCGTCTTTTTACCACCTCAATCCGATCAATCAGGACCGTATGACCCCGATAGTTCAATTCCTTTGCGAGAATTTCAGCCAGTTTATCCGTATGCCCTGTCCTTGAATAATAAGCAATTAGAATCTTCATTTCAGAAATTTTTATGATGTTTTATGCATAGCGCTCAATAAGTCCGCGCATATCGCTTCCGAAAGAGGCCATCTCCTTTGCCTGAAACTCGGTCTTCCTGTCCAGCACCCAGTCCATGGTGATCTTATGTATATCCCCGACCATGGGAATAACCATCAGCGCAAGCCCGCGGTTGTGGGTCTTTATCTTGAGAACATGTTCGACCCACTCCATCGCATTCTTGAATTTGGCCACGATTATCTCAGCGGTGCAATGCGGAATAATAGCGGTCTTGCCCCCGAGCTTCTCCCATACCGCCTCGAATCTTGTCTCCGACACCCCGAAGTTTATGGCGCGCAGGTTGTGCACCTTGGTCAGAACATCAAGCTGGTGCTCGAAGTTGCCGCATGAGTGGATGATGATCCCCCCGAACTCCTCGGAAAGCTCATTAATGTAAGGCAGGCTGAACTCCTCATAGAGGTGACTGGAGAGCACTGCCAGAGCGTCCTCGGAAATCGCAATCCCCATTCCGTCCGGGATGTAAACCGGAGGAAAGTGCGCTGGCACGAACTCCCTGACCTTTGAGCGCATCTCCTTTGTGAACTTGATGACAAGGTCTGTGCAAAGGCGCATGAGATGGTGGACCTCTTTCGGGTGCTCATACATCGCCACCATGAATTCGCAGGAGTCCCAGACCAGGTAGGCAGTGTCCATGGGGCCCTGAAGGTCGGTCACCGCAATGGGATACTTGCCCTCGGCCTTCCTGTCAAAATACTCGGCATAGTCCAGAATCTCCCCAAGCAGGCCGGACCGGACATCCGGGGGCTCAAGCTCATAAACCCTCTTTGCTGGCTCGCCCGCCTTGATCACCGGATGCGACCACGGCATCTGGTCGGGTGGAAACTCAACCTCACAACCAAATGCCGATGCGAACACGCCCACGCCCATCTGTGGCTGAAGATGAAGGACAAAGTCATCATGGGACCATGTGGCCTGGGTGTTTGCAAAGAATTCATTGAAATTCATGGAGGCATTGAACTGGACCTCACGGTCAGTGAAGAGCTCGGTGAGCGGCTTCCTTTGCCGGATCCAGTCCTGTGAAAGAGCGAGGACTGGCGAGGCCGGTATGAACCATAGAGGCCGAGGAAGGTTCTCCATTGCCCACAGTGCCCTCCATCGCCCCTTCTTGGCCTCCTGCGATTGATCCTTCCAGATATCCATTTTCTTGCTCCTTTCCAAGGACACGCTAGAGTTCAGTCTGGCGGAAGATCAGTACTCCCGGCCAAAGTGGTCCTCGTTCCATTTGCTTCCTTCATCAAGCATTGCCAGGTAATTTTTCAGCGGGATATAGTTGGCCACGGAGTTCCCCGTGCCCAGCACATAGTGGCCGCGGGGCGCGCATACATCGAGTATGTCGCGAGTCCTTTTCCTGATCTCATCTTCCGTGCCCTTGGCTATGAGGTTCATGTCAACCCCACCGATGATCCCGATCCGATCGCCCCACTTCTGATATACCTGCTCCACCGGCATGATCTTGTCCTCGAAGCTGTGCTTGGCATCAACCCCCATATCGCAGATGTCATCCATGACCGCGTACATGTTTCCGCAGGAATGAAGCACAAAGACCCTGCCGGCCTGGTGCACAAGGTCTACTATCCGCTTCGTATTAGGCAGGAATTTCTCGCGCAGGATACTGGGCGAGACCATGGTCCCGGTGTTATAGCCGAGGTCATCCCCCATGAAGACACCTCCGATATTCGGCTCATCCATGAGGTCTTCCACCACCGCGTAGATTATGTCCGCGACTTTTCCGATCACAGCATCCACCAGGTCCGGCTGGTCGGTCAGGGCATAGCTGAAGGGAACAAGGCCCATGAGCCAGGTAGTCCACTCGAACATTCCACCCGGGATAACCATCACCTTCATGCCCTCCGGCACGCGCTTTGCCATTACCCTGGACATGATGTTTATAGCCTTGATGTCTTTGGGCCAGGGGTATCGCTCGAAGTCGTCCCAGCTCATTATCGGGCCGCGGTTGTCGTCCATCCAGCCGCGCTTGCCGTCCTTGACTTCTGCCGAGGTGTTTTTCGCAATGTTGAGCGCGACCCCCTTGAAGGGGATCAAGCTGAAGGCAAAGGAGTAATCCCAGCCCGCGAGCGTACAGAAGCGTATGGTCTGGCCTATCAACTTGAAGCCGCGTTTCAGCTCACTGGAGGTTATCTTGTGGTTCGGGTCCTCAGCTATGGATAGCCAGTCCAGGACAGGCTCGCCCAGAAAGTTACCCACTGTCTCGAAATCGGCAAAGATGTCGCCTACCGTTACCGGGCCTGGCTCCCGGGTAGTGACAGCCCTACGGAATCTCTCGAAATCCGGTTTCCTTTCGCCTTCCAGCCTCGTTTTGAGAATTAATCGCCAGAAATCCATATTCCTCAAACCCTCCTGTTTTCGTGATTCTCTTGATTATGCTTCATCGTCCTACGAAGGCTGGATGCGCCCCAGCGGTGAGTCACAATTATTATTCAGGATATCTTGAGAGCTTCTTTTGCTACTGCAAGCGCGACCTGGCGATCCTTGAGGGGATTGGCACTGCTTATCCCGATGGCTCCAATTACCCGGTTTTTATTTTTAATAGGCACTCCACCGGGGATTGGCGATGATCGCTCGTTATAATTGGTAGTGCTGATGCCGAAACCGGGCAACTTTTTATCGCCGTATGCGTGTATCTGCTCGCTGGGCATCTCGTAAGCCGCGGCTGTCCAGGCCTTGTCCCGTGCTATATCCGCGGTAGGAAACGAGGCATTATCCAGGCGATGAAGTGCAATGAGAAAACCGTTCTCATCGCTTATGGCTATACTCGCTTTTGCCTTGATCTGCTTTGCCTTTTTTTCCGCAAGTTTCATCACCTTGAGAGACCAGGCCAGTCTGGGAGACGGCACATCATCAGAATAATCCACATCCTCCTGGTCATACATTGCTGACCATCCGGCCTGGCTCACTTTGTTATCATCATTCGCGGAAGGGGTGCCGCTGGTTCCAATTCCTCCGATTACACCCATATCTTTATCCCGGATAGGTATTCCTCCCATGATGGTCGTCAGCTTTCCTTTCATCTTATGGGCCAGGCCCATGCCGTGATGACCGAGTGGAAGTTGCTCAAGAGGCATCATTGCGGTCCTGGGATCAGTCATGCGTCCGAGCAGAAGAGTCGGGGCCACAAAGACCACGCTTGTCCAGGCCTTCTCAATCGCGATGTCAAGTGTGGCAGGGCCTGCGCCATCCATCCGGTGAACCGCGATCACGCCGCCTGCTTTACCGAGCACCGCTATACTGCAAGGCCAGCCCATGGCATTGTCCGCATATCTCTTGGCCGCCAGAAGTGCCTTCTTTGCCAGCTCCAGATTGAGTTCACTGATTTCATCCTTACTGCCCATTTTTCTCTCCTAGGTTTTCCATTCGCCAGTGGCGATCAGGTCCGCACCGCTTTTCATGAAGTTCCTGACCAGGACTTTACCGATTTTTATCGGGGGCTTCGGCTTGAGGTTAACCAGATCAAGCATGGCTTTTTTCAAGAGCTTTTTGGGGATCGGCTTACTTGTCCGGACCGGGATCAATGGCTGGCTCTTATCCTGAGTGAGCACCGTGGCCGTAAAAATCCTGACAGGATTCTGATATTCGCTGAGCGCATATTTCTTTCCCTCAGCGCACCCCGCTCCCTTCAGCTCGAAATTCCTGGTTCCTTTTCCGGCCTTGATGGAAATCCGGCATCCTAAGGGACAGCCGATGCAGATGATCTCATTCTTTGCCATTTCAGTCTCCTTTTTTGGGCAGGCAATCAATCACCATCTCTTTCTCAAGAGCCGCCTTTTTCAACTTTTCTGCCGGGAGTTTTATCTTGATGCTCTCGCTCGGACTCACCACCAGAAAGGCTTTACGCGCCACATCGGGGACATGTACCCTCACATTCTTTTCAGGCCTTTCCACCCGCAGATATATCTCGACATCCTCTTTGGGGCTGATTTTCTGTGGAACAATGCTCTTGATATTCCGGCCCGGGATGAGCGTGATCCTTGCTCTCTTCCGAAGACCTCCCTGGGCGACAAACCTGGCCGCATACTCGCCAGCGCGCTCCGCTTGCCAGGAGACATTATCCACAAGATCATGCACCTGGACCACATTTCCTCCGGCAAAAATTCCCGGGACATTGGTTTGATAGTATTCATCCATGAGCGGGCCTCCGGTCAGGGGGTCCAACTCGATCCCTGCCATCTGGCTCAGCTCGTTTTCCGGGAGCAGGCCCACAGAGAGAAAAAGGGTATCGCACTTGATCAGCTTCCCCGTGCCTGGTATCGGCTCTCCCTTTTCATCCACCCTGGAGACCTCCACTGCCTGGATCCGGTCGTTGCCCTGGATATAAGTCACGGTATGGCTTAGCATGAGCGGAATTTCAAAGTCGGCCAGGCATTGAACCTGGTTCCGGATCAGGCCCCCTGTATAAGGAAGCTTTTCAACCACTGCTTTGACTTTTGCTCCTTCCAGGGCCAGTCTTCTGGCCATGATCATTCCTATATCCCCGGATCCTAGGATGACTATCTCTTTGCCTGGGATATAGCCTTCAATATTGACCAGGCGCTGGGCCGTGCCTGCGGTGAAGATACCGGCCGGGCGAGTGCCGGGGATAGCGAGGGAGCCACGGGCCCGCTCTCGACAGCCCATTGCCAGAACCACTGCCTTGGGTTGAGTCCGGAAATATCCTTTCCGGTTCACCGCCACCATCTCGCGATCAGGCCGGAGCTCGATTACCATGCTCTCAAGAAGCACCTCTATGCCCAGGTCCTTGATCCGGGCCTCAAACCGTGCTCCATATTCGGGTCCGGTCAGGTCCTCCTTGAAATAGAAGAGTCCGAATCCATTATGAATGCACTGATCAAGCAGGCCCCCGAGATATTCTCCCCGCTCAATGATCGCCACCCGCTCAAGACCGCTTTCCTTGGCCCGAATAGCCGCGGCCATGCCTGCCGGACCGCCTCCTATTATTGCCAGATCAATACCCTCCAGCTTCAAGATGCCATCCTCCCTTTTATGAGTTCCTTGCTCTCATAGAGCATTAACCCGGTCCCGGCCTCTCGCTTGCGAATCTCGCTGACAGGCAGGTTAAGCTCGCGAGCCAGGATTTGCATCACCCTTGGACCGCAGAATCCGCCCTGACATCTGCCCATTCCTGCCCGGGTTCGATATTTAACCCCGTCCATTGTGGTCGCACCTCTCTTGATCGCCTCAACTATCTCTCCCTCGGAAACGGTCTCGCACCGGCAGATAATATGACCGTGTCTCGGGTCTTGTTTTATCAACTTTTCCCTGGCTTGATCATCAAGCGCGCTGAAGTCCGGAATCGGCTCTATTCTCGGATTGAATTCGGGGTCAGGCTCGATCTTGACACCTTCTTTCTTCAGAATCTCCACAACCTCTTCCGCTACCCCGGGTGCCGCGCTTACCCCGGGATAGCCCACAGAGGCATTGAGCAGTCCCGGCACCAGACTGCTCATTCTTACCACGCACTCGTGCCATCCGATCTCAAAGTTCTGCATCATCAGGAATCCGGAGAAGAAGGTTATAACATCCTTGTCGCTGATGTCCGGGATGATCCCCCGTAGATTGCGAAGGGCTACCTCCTGCATTTCTTTGGTGGATGAGTAATCTCCCCTGCGGTTGATCTGGATGGGAATTCCGAAAAGCAGGTTTCCATTAACAGTCGGGGAGATGATATTCAGGGCTCCGGGTTGTTCTGGAAGCACTGCAATTAAATGGGTAACCATGCCAGCCAGCTTTTTGTCCAGGATTCCGATCAGGCCTTTGACCGGGAAGAGCACAAAATCATCGCCGCCCACCATTCTTGCTATCTTGTCAATGTTTTCGCCTGCGGCATTAACGAGGTACCGGGTCTTGATCTCTCCCTGATTGGTCCTGACCAGGAACTCGAAGCCCTGTTTTTGTATATTCTCCACCTCGCAGTCAAGCAGAACCTCTACTCCATTTTTTCGGGCACTTTCTCCAAGCGCGATGGTAAGTTTAATCGGGTCAGTGATCGCTATCTCGGGATCATACACTCCACCAATAATCTCGGGAGCAAGGTCAGGCTCTAGCAGAAGGAGTTCCGGCCTCCAGTGGAACTCATCTTTTCCCAGCCCGAGCTTTTCCGTGCGCTTGATAAGCTTATCCAGCTTTCCCTTCTGCTCGAGGTTCTTACAGGCCTCAACCCCTCCGATAGTTTGAAAAGGCACTCCCAGTTCCCGGCATAGAGGTTCCATTTTGGGAAGGCTGTTCCAAAGGAGCTTGCTCCGATGATACTCTGGCCTGAACTCCAGGGTATCCTTGCCCTGACAGACAATTCCGGCATTTGCCTTGGTAATCCCCCAGCCCAGGTCAGGCTTTTTCTCAATCAGGGTCACATCCACCTTATACCTGCTAAGCTCCCGGGCAATCGCGCATCCCAAGACCCCACCGCCCACAATCAGAATCTCGGTTTCCAGTAAAGCCATGTATACATCTCCTTTTTAAGCCTGGAAATCCAGAATAATCTCTTAATTAAACAAGCAAATTCTTAATTTGAAGTCAATAAACTTCTTTCTGAAAAACAGAATAACATCAATCAAGCCCTTTTAAAGACTAGGGCACTAGAGTCTATCGCCTTGAAGAAAAATGCAGGGCATTTTTTATCAAATTTTTTATTCTTTTTTACCAGAAGCCTGCATAAGTATATAGAGTCGAGTCAACCAATCTGAAAATATATATTCTCCTTTCACCTGACCGGATTTCAAGACATGAAGATCTTTCATTTTTTGAAGGAAATTATTAAACTTTTTCTTCTCAGCGGGGGTAAGAACCTTTTCTATTTTAGACTTTTGAAAACTCAGGGAAAAATCTGATTCACCAAGCTTGTGAAGTATGCTTTGATAATGCTCACTACGCAATCCTTTATATACCTGCGGATCCAGAAATTTTCTTCCAACATCTTCAGCAGCATAAATAATAGCACTCCCTGTGTCTTTTTTATCTATATAATCATCGTTATCAATCCAGAATGCCGCATCACCAATCAGATGCATCAATTTAGGGAATCCTCCGGAAAAATGACAAAGCATGTACATGGCTTTTTCTCCAACAGTAATATTTAATTCTCCGAAGGCTTTTGTAAAGAATTTCTCCACCTCTTGCCTAGAAAGTGTTGAGATTTCAGCAATATCAAAAATCCTTTCAACTGGTTTATGGTTTCTTATCATTGTCCTCCATTTTTCTTCCACACCGCATAGAATCAAGAACAAGGGAAGCGGATCATCGCTGAGTGCATTCTGGTCTACGAGTTCTTTAATGAAATATGCGAACTGCGGATTCTCGCTTATTCCATTGATCTCATCAAAAATCAATAGAATTCCTTCAAATCCTTCATCCTTAATGCGATTGAATGTCTCCCTGAGAAAAGGCAAATATCCCTTGGCTATGTTTGGGCTATCCGCTTTTAA
>CAZOMR010000044.1:0-16777 GCA_964580655.1 uncultured bacterium | reverse complement strand
ACCTTCGGTGGCGCCCGCAGGGCGGCCTTGACAAAATGACGCCATGTGCAAAATAAAAATTCTTTGTCTTTGGTCGTTGATTTTCATAATCCTTTATGGGTAGCTGGCCGGCACAAGTTTTTCGGCTTTTCCACTTGTTGAAATCAAAAAATCCTTACACGCATTTGATTTACAGAAGAATCAGGGTAATTTTCGGGGAATGTCCAGAAATCTTGATGGTGCTCTTTAGAAATGGTAAATGATGCAAGGAATTGGGCACTCTGATCCTTGAACCCTTAACTATGGTTCGTATAAAGCGTGAAGCGGAGCGATAAAAAAGAGTTGGCAAATCCCTTTTAGTCCCTTTGCTTTTGTATGGTTTTGATCTTCTGGCGATATGCCTCGGTCTTGATCGGATTTTTCAGGACCTGCTCGTGAATGCGCGAAAGCTCCTGGTAAGCAGGCAGGTATCTGGGGTCCAGGCCGATGGCGCGCTCCAGTTTTTTTACTGCCTCTCTGGTTTTTCCCTGTGCGGCCAGGGCCTGACCGAGGACAAGATAAGTTTCTTTATTCAGCGGGTCTAATGAGATTGCGTGCTCGAACATTGATGCCGCGTCCTCAAATTTTGCATTCTTCTTAAGGAGTTTTCCGTAATAGAAGTAATACTCGCGGGGCAATACCTCTGAATTCTCCAGCGCGGTGAAGAGAGCCTCTGCCTGGGCCGGATTTTCTTGCTCAAGAGCGCATGCCGCGAGCCCGGTTATTGCTCGCGGATCATCAATTCTAATCTCTCTCGCGCGAATAAATAGCTCTTTGGCTTGCGAGATTTTCCCAGAGTGCAGATATATCCATGCAAGCTGGTTCAGGCCGCGGAGATTTTTCGAGTCCTTTTCCAGGACTTTTTTCAAGAGTTTTTCCGCATCCTTATATTCACGCCTTAGTGTTTTTTGTTGCGCCTGTGTGAGCATTCTCAAAATTTCTCTGGCAGGTTCATATTGAATTTGACCTGTCTGCGGCTTGAAATATACCGAGTCCGGGTCTGAATCTGAGTGAGCCTGGAGTAATTCTGATTTCTTTTCATCAAGGATTGCGCGCATTCCGGGCCAGCCCATGGCGCAGTAAGGTTCTGCGGTCTCTATGTAGAGCTTTCTTGAGCTCACCCTTCCTGCGGAGATTTCCGGCATCAGGCTTTTTCCGTCCAGGTTCTCGGACAGGGGAATTCCAAGTAGTTCGAGAATGGTAGGCATGATGTCCATGATGGATGCCTGACCCGCGATGATTTTTCCTTGCGGAATTCCGGGCCCTGAGAGGATCATGGGGACTCTAATGGAATTTTCATCAAGCGAGTATCCGGTTTCTATTTCTCCTTGATCGCTTAAGTCCACCGCATAGACGGATGTAATCACTATCAAGGCGGGTCGGTCCGTGGGGATTTCATCAACCAGCTTTCCGAGATGCGCGTCAATGTATTGCAACATCAGGTCATACTTTCTGGTCTTGATCAGGGCCAGGTCAGCATAGTTGACCCACAGGAACATGGGTTTCTGGCGGAACCTTGCCTGGAGGCGCTTGATGCCGTGAATTGTTACATCTTTCCCCCTCAGCTTCAGCGCGCCCGCATCAAAGTATAGCCCTTGCGAGAATTCATCATTATAATCATCAAAGCCCTGGTCAAGTCCGAACTGATGGTGAAGAAGGGTGCTCCCGATAACAGCCGCGGTCTCATAGCCTTTATCGCGAAGTATCTCGGCCAGGGTTTGAAACTGATTATCGAGCTTCATTCCGGCCTGACAGCGCAATTCATGATTGTAAGGATACAACCCGGTAAAGAGCGAGGCATGTCCGGGAACTGTAAGCGGCGATGTTGTGATCGCTTGCTCGAAGCGCACCCCCTGAGCCGCTATTCGGTCAATCTGCGGGGTCAGGGGCTTTTGATAGCCATAGCAGGAGAGATGATCGGGTCTGAGTCCGTCAATAGTGATAATCACGATATGAGGGTAGGGCTTTGATCTCGAGCATGACAGATAGAGGTATGAGAGGATGGGCAAAGATAGGACAAGGATACGGATCAGGCATATTGAAATTCTGATCCTCATCTTTTTTCAAGGAATTGTCTTCTGGGGTCGAAGAGTCTCAGCAGGTTGAGTTCCTCCAAAGTTGGCGCATGGATTTCCTCGATGGTATCCGCCACCTTGAGTGTGAACCCGCATTGATCCTTGATGTATCTAACCGCGCTTTCGCGGTCTGATCGCCCCGGGCCGGCAAAGTAGCCAGTAAGGATCAGCTCGGCTGACCCTTCAGGCTTTTCATACACTCCAATGTCCGAGACCACTGTTCTGACCCTCCTGCCCGGGCTCGTGATGTAAGCGACTTTGTCCACAAAGCGGTATTTATCCTGGAGAGCGGTTACCATGACCTCGCATGCGGATGAGCAGATGTCGTTTGCGCCGCCTGATCCCACGAAATACATCTTGCCGGGTATCTTGGTGGAGTTGACATTGCCTGATTTATCCACCTGGGCCGCGCCGATGGACCCGATGTTCTCGCTTTTGCTTCCTGCCATGAGCACACCCATGATGGTGGGAATACCGGTGAGCATCTTGCAGGTAGGGAGGTTCCGGTAGTTGAATATAAAGGGGTCTGCCGGTCTTGGCATGTATCCGAAGAAGCCTATTTCTGCCATGAGTTCACAGTGGATGTTTTCTTCTCTGAGCTGATAGTATGCGAGCCATGCAGAGAGGTTGCTTGCTCCCACGCCAGCGAGTATTGTCTGGTACCCGCATTTCTTTACGCGGTCCGCGAGCTTTCTTCCCGCTGTCACGACCATCATCTCGACCGGGGAATATTCCGGGCCTTCGGGAATCTGTGATGAGAGGGTCAGCAGTTCGGACTTCCATGAATCACGGTCTGCCTTGCCTTTGAGGAACCAGATGCGATCCTGGCCAAGTTTCTCGAGATAGGCTTCCCAGGTCGGGCAGTCATATACCCATTCCTTGATCCAGGCATTCAGGTCAGCCTCGCTTTTGCACGCCTTTCGAAAGTCCTGGATAAATTCATAATCATCCGCGTATGAGTCAAATTCCGGCAGGCCCTCGGAGCTGACTCCTCCGGGATGTGCGCCGAATGGAACCTCGCACACCGCCTTGACCATGCAGGACGGAATCTTTGTCAGGTATGAGTAACGGCGGATTAACTCCGTGGATACCACCTTTTCCACAGTGAGGATGACCCCTTGTTTTGCGGCCCATGCCCCGTAGACCTCTTCGCCGTAGGGCGGGGTGAGAAGCGCGTTCCCGGCCGCATCAGCATAAGGGGCATGGACAAAGGCAAGGTCAGGCTGGAAGGCTTTAAGCAGGCCGATCTCTTCGCCTGTCCCCGGATCGGTTGTGACCTCGAACCATTCCCTGTTCTCCTCGGCCATACTGCTTCCGATCAGCGAGTGCGTGGGTATGTAAGGGATTCCCATGGCCCCGGCAAGCAGTCTCATGGGGAATGTAAGGATGCTCCAGTTCTCTATCTTGATCCGGCCCTCGGTATAAGCTTTGCCTATCACGGGATTGGGCCCCGGAGTGGGGTAGGAATCTCCGGAAAAGGTCGTGATCAATTTTTTCACAAGCCCTTTATGAACAAGGAGCACGGCAGTGGAGACGACCCCGAGGGTCGAGAGAGAGAATCCGGGGTCTTTTCCCTCAAACTGCCGCACCAGCTCGTAAACAATGGCACCGGGGCGGTTGTGCGTAGTGCAGATTTGCAGGGTCATTCCCGGTCGCACCAGTTTCTGAATTGCATTAGAGAGGTCCGCCACCTTGTTCGGGCCTTCCCTGTCGGGAATAGCGATTTTTCGCCTCAGGATTTCATCGAATGCATCCAGCATGGCGCTTTATCCCGGGAGAATAGAATGGCCCGATCAGTCCGCGGACTCCATTGTATCCGGACTATCTGAGGCTTGGGCCGGAATGTCCGGGGCTAGAGCTGATGATTTTCCAGGTTCCACGGAAAGGGCAGGGGAGACGGGGGTTGGTTTTAATTCTTTCAATTCATTACGCAGTGATTGAATGAGCTTTCGCTGTTTTTGGATAGTGCGGGAGTATTTGAACCAGGAATATATTTCAATCAAGATGGCGATGATGAAGCCGCCTGCAAAGAGGAATATGGATGCGGTGAGAAATTTGAAATTCATGCTGATGTCCGCACTTCCGGGCAGACGCAGGGATAAACTGAGGTTAGTGTTCAGGGTATCGAGGTTTGCGAGAATTTGCAGAAACACGAAAATGATCACAAAGAGTATGAGAATCCATTTTATATAACGCATGGGTTCCTCACTTTTGCACTATCGCGTCGGAGAACGCGGCCTTCAATTTTCGCAAGGTGTTAATGAGATGATCCGGCATAACCTTGGTCTCCGCGAGCACGGGCATGAAGTTGGTGTCCCCCTGCCAGCGGGGAACTATATGAAGGTGAAGATGGTCTTTTACGCCCGCTCCTGCCACATTCCCCAGGTTGAATCCCATGTTGAACCCGTGTGGCTCCATTGCGTCAGAGAGGGCCTTCAGGCTTTTGCAAGCGAGGTAATGCACTTCCATGACTTCTTCATCATTGAGGTCCTCTAGTTTTGCAATATGCCGCAAGGGCATCACCATGATGTGGCCGTTATTGTAAGGGAAGCGATTGAGGATCACCGCGGCTTTTTTTCCCCGATGAATGACAAGACCATTTTCATCATCGGCTAGAGCGAGAATTCCGCAGAACACGCATTCTTCCTCTTTGGCTCGATCTTTTTCAGCCTCAATATATTCCATCCGCCACGGGGCCCAGAGTGCATCCATTTTTTGTCAAATCTCTCTGCGGGGAGGACCTCTAGTGATTAACCCTTTCTCTCAGTTCCTTGCCCACCTTAAAGAAAGGGACCTTTTTAGGCTTGACCATGACCTTTTCGCCGGTGCGGGGATTTCTGCCCTCCTTTCTGCGGCGCTCTTTGACCTGGAAACTTCCGAAGCCCCGGATTTCAATCCGGTCGCCTGACGCTAGAGCCTCTGTCATGGCCTCGAAGATGGTCTTGACCACAATCTCTGCATCCTTCTGGCTCAAATTTTTAGTGCGTTCGGCTAGCTTCTCTATTAATTCCCTTTTAGTCATTGCTTCTCATCTCCCTCCTTGGCGGACAAATGGATTTCTATTTCTTAGCAAAACTCCCCTGCGATTTCAATTCTATTTCCAGAGATAAAGCAGGCGGACCGGGCCATGGGCCATTTCCTTGCTTGCACTTTCAAGAAGGCCCTTCATGAGCTGATCCCAGAACAAGGGGCGTTTTCTCGGTGGCCAGACCACCTGCGGCTCGCCCTTGATGCCAGCGAGCTCTGCGGCCTTGTTGATGGCATCAGGGAGGTTGCCCAGTTGATCCACGAGCCCCTGTTCCAGGGCCTGTCGGCCTGTGAAGACCCGGCCATCGGCCAGTGCATGGACTTTCTCCATGTCCAGTTTGCGGCCCTCGGCTACTGCCTGCTCGAACTGCTGATGAACATCCTGAATGACCCCTTGCAGATACGCGCGCTCCTGCTCGGTCATCTCGCGATATGGACTTCCAATATCCTTCATCTCGCCGCTCTTGATGGTCTCATGCTTGATTTTCATCCATCTCAAGAGGTCCTCGATGTTTCTAACATCCATAACCACGCCGATGCTCCCGGTAATAGTGCCGGGATTAGCAATAAGCCAGGATGCAGGGGCAGAGATGTAGTATCCTCCGGAAGCGGCTACAGAACCCATGGAAACCACCACCGGCTTGGACCCGGAAAGCCTTTGCACCTCCTTGAAGATTTCCTGTGCCGGCCCAACCGATCCACCGGGCGAGTCAACCCTCAGGACAACGGCCTTGATGCCTCGATTCTTCTTGTATCGGTGCAATTCATCAATGACAGGCTGTGATTTCAAGATGATCCCTTCAACCTTTACTACACCGACCTTTTCGCCCCAGCCGATGGCTGATGTCCTATGTTTGGACATGGATGAAAACCCCAGGATTACAATAAGCATAAACAGGACAATTACGAATCCGAGAATGAGAAATGTCAAAAGCAAAGGTCTCCGCCGTGACAGGCTCTTCGGCGCAGGCGCGGGCTCAGGCATGGAAGGAGTCGGGGGAATTGACTGACTCAATCTTCATGCTCCTTTTTTTCTGATGTGCCTTCTTCAGACTCCTCCGGCCCAGGCTCCGCAGAGGGTGCTCCGGACTCCTCGGGTTCGCCTTCCGGATGCTGTAGCTGGGAGAGCTTCTTTTGAATGATCTCACCGAGCTTGGATGTGCCGTCTCCTTCCTGACGCTGGAGGGATTTCAGAGTCTCTCGTTCTTCAGTCTGTTCCAGGGATTTGACGCTCATCCTTATTTTGTGATCCCCTATATCCACATTCAATATCTCTGCCTTGATGTTCTGGCCCAGCTTGACGACCTCATTCGGGTCCTTGATCTTTTCCCTGCTGAGTTCACTGATATGGATCAGCCCCTCCACGCCCTGCTCCAATTCTACGAACACGCCGAAATCAGTGATGTTAACCACTTTTCCAACTACATCCGTTCCAGGGCGGTATTTTTGCACCACGGTATCCCAGGGGTTTTGCTCCAACTGCTTTATCCCCAGGGAGAATCGCTCGTTTTCCTTGTCAATATTGAGCACTATGCATTCGATGTCCTGGCCCTTCTTGAAAAGCTCCGATGGATGCTTGACCCGTTTTGTCCAGGAGATGTCGGAGATGTGGACCAGACCGTCAATGCCATCTTCCACGCCCACGAAGATGCCGAAGTTGGTTATATTGCGGATTCGACCTTTTATCCGGGAGCCCGGAGGATATTTTTCAGCGAGTATGTCCCATGGATTGGGCAGAACCTGTTTCATTCCGAGTGAGATGCGGTGATTGAGCAGGTCAATATCCAGGACCTTTGCTTCGACAATATCTCCGGACGAGGTGATCTTTGAAGGCGTTACTCGTTTCTTGGTCCAGGTCATCTCCGAGACATGGACCAGTCCCTCGACCCCTGGCTCTAGTTCTACAAACGCGCCGTAGTCGGTCAGGCTGACCACCTTGCCCTGGACAATGGTGCCCACGGGGTATTTCTTGTCCACATTTTCCCACGGGTCTGGCAGGGTCTGTTTGAGTCCCAGGGACACACGCTCGGTCTCGCGGTTGAACTTGAGCACCTTCACCTCGACCTCATCGCCTACAGAGAGGATTTCCTGGGGATGGCCGATCCTGCCGTGTGACATGTCAGTGATATGAAGCAGGCCGTCAATTCCGCCAAGATCAATGAAGGCTCCGTAGTCCGTAAGGTTCTTGACACGGCCTCTCACTATCTGGTCCCTTTTCAGGCGGGCAAGGGTCTCGGCCCGGCGTCCTGCTAATTCTGTCTCCATTATGATGCGGCGGCTGACCACGATATTTCCACGCTTGCGGTTGAACTTGATGATCTTGAACTTGTCACGGGTGCCGAGCACCTTCTCCAGGTTGCGAATAGGCCGGATGTCTATCTGTGAGCCTGGCAAAAATGCCTTGATACCGATGTCAACTATCAGGCCGCCTTTGATCTTCTCAACGATAGTTCCTTCAACAGGGCTGCTGTCGTGATAGGCCTTTTCCAGTTCATCCCAGAGCTTGCGTTTCGTGGCCTTTTCCTTGGAAAGAAGAATCGCACCGTCTTCCTCACGGCGCGATTCGATTATCACATAAATCTCATCTCCTTCTTTGACGCCCACGCTTCCGTCTGGAAGGATGAATTCACTTATGGGGACTTGTCCCTCGGACTTGCCCCCTATATCCACCATCACTTGCTCCTTGGTCACGCTGACCACATGACCGAGCAGAATTTCACCCTCTTCCACATGCCTCTGTTGGAGGCTACCCTCCATCAGGGCCTCAAATTCCTGTTCAAGCTCATCCTCGGATGGCTCATCCTCCGTCAGGGTGGAAGTCTTTCCTTCCAACTCGTCCTCTTCCGTATTGAATTCGGAAGGCTTCCCCTGATCTTTTTTTTCATCTTCCAAGACCTACAAACCTCCTCTTTATTCCTTACCCGCTTGTTCATCTATCCGCTTCAACATGATCTCCACAACCTCATTCGCGGATAGAGAGGAACAATCAATCGTAATCGCGTCCGCCGCAGGTTTGAGCGGTGCGAGCTCTCGAGAACTGTCGTCCTCATCGCGCATCCGGATTTCCCGGATAATTGTATCCAACTCCACGCTAAATCCCTTTTCCCTGAGCTCAAGATACCTCCTTTTTCCCCTCTCCTCGCAAGAGGCGGAAAGGAAGAACTTGAATTCCGCTTCAGGGAAGACCACTGTTCCCATATCCCTGCCTTCCGCGACCACGCCTCCCTTTAGCCCCAGCTCGCGCTGTATTTTCAAAAGGCATCCGCGCACCCCGGGATAGGCAGAGACCTTGCTTGCCGCAAGACCCATCCGGGGTGCTCGTAGAGCCTCGGACACATCTTGCCCCTCAAGCACTATTTCAAACTTATCACCTTTTCTGTGTAATTCCAACGGCAAATTTTTACACAACTGCTCCACCTTTTCAGGGGCCTCGAGGTCAACCCCCTTCTGCCTGGCGTATAAAGCCGCGGCCCTATACAAGGCCCCGCTATCCAGATAGAGATATCCTAGTTTTTTCGCGAGCTTTTTGCTTACAGTGCTTTTTCCTGCCCCCGAAGGCCCATCTATGGCAATAATATACTTTCTTTTCATGGGTTATGCAAGCAATTGTTTGAAAATATCCGCAAATCCTGGAAAGGATGTTCTGATCCATGATGTTCCCTCAACCTCGGTCTCTCCCTCGGCCATAAGCCCTGCCACCGAAAGGGCCATGGCCAGCCGGTGATCTCCATGGCTTTGCACCCTGGCCCCGGTCAAATTCTCCACACCCTCGATAATCATGCCATCTGGCTTTTCCTCTATCCGGGCGCCGAATTTCTTCAGCTCCTGCACCACTGATCCGATCCGGTCTGATTCCTTCACCCTGAGCTCCTCGGCGCCGCTGATCTCGGTGCGGCCTTCTGCCAGGGCCGCGGCCATGCAAAGCACAGGGATTTCATCAATCGCCCTGGGGATCAGGTCCTTCCCGATCTCCACTCCCCTGAGCCGCGATGGTTGAGGCAGAATGTCCGCAATCGGTTCGTCTCCGAGGCTCGCCTGATTTTCTAAAGTAATGTGTGCGCCCATCTTCTCAAGAATTTCCAGCACACCTGTGCGGGTAGGGTTGACCCCCACTCGCCTGACCACGATATTTGAGCCCGGCACTAAAAGCCCTGCCACGATAAAGAAGGATGCCGAGGATATATCCCCCGGGACCTCAATGTCTCTCGCCACAGGGCGCTGTCTTCCCTCAAGACAGATTACATTGCCCCTTTGAGACAGGTCTACCCCGAAACTCTTCAGCATCCTTTCTGTGTGGTCTCGGCTCTTGAGAGGTTCGATCAATTCGGTTAAACCTTTAGCGTAAAGTGCGGCAAGGAGAATGCTGGATTTTACCTGCGCGCTTGGCACAGGCATCTCATACCGGATGCCTTTGAGCGGCCTTCCATGAATCAAAAGCGGAGCGGTTCCATGCTCCGTGCCGGAGATTTCAGCGCCCATTCTTTCAAGCGGCTCCATGATCCGGCGCATGGGCCTCTTACTCAGGCTCTCGTCGCCTGTGAGTTTAGAGGAAAATTTCTGGCCCGCAAGCAGTCCGGCAAGAAGCCGCATGGCCGTGCCTGAGTTGCCCATGAAAAGCGAGGATGCTGAAGCCTTGAGCCCATCCAGGCCCACCCCGCTAACCGTTATCTCGCTTTCCGGGCCTTGGATCCTGACGCCCATATCCTGGAATGCCTGGAGGGTGCGCCTCACATCCTCGGAAGAAAGTATATTCTTGATACGTGTTTTGCCCTCGGAAATTGCAGAGAGTATCAAGGCGCGGTGAGAGATGGACTTGTCCCCGGGGACGCGGATGTCCCCGCTCAGCGGCCCGGCTTTCCTGATGCCAAGGGTGTCCTTCAAGGCTACTCTTCTATTGCCTCCTTGATCTCGCGGGCTTTGGCAAAAAGCCTTAGCAGGCCTTCATCATCTCCATTTTCAATAAGGGTGTCAAGGCCATTAAGGCGATTAATGTAAAGCTCGATCATCTCCCTGATCGGACCTTGATTTTCAAGAAAAATGTCGCGCCACACCTCCGGAGAACTCCCGGCTATCCGGATAAAGTCCTGGAATCCTCCGGCGCTGAACCTCAGCACCGGGTCTTTTTGATCAATCCCGGCCAGCGTGTCCACAAGAGCGTAAGCCACCAGGTGGGGAAGGTGGCTTACCGCGGCAAGGACCCGGTCATGTTGAATGGGGTCCATGATCTCGACCCTGGCTCCGATTTCCGTCCACATGCTTTTTACTCTTTCGAGCGCGTGAGTCCGTGTGCGCTGATTCGGCGTGAGAATTGTCCAGCGGTTCTCGAACAGGTTCGCCTGGCTGAACCGGCATCCGCTTTTCTCTTTTCCCGCAATGGGGTGTCCGGGAACGAAGTCCACTGATTCGGGAATGAGTGGATCGAGTTCCCGGATGAGCTTTGCCTTGGTGCTTGCGACATCGGTGAGTAATGCTCCGGGACTGAGCATATCCTTGATTTTTGAGACAATGGAAGGAATGGCGCTCACCGGTGTGGCGAGTATAACAAGGTCCGCTCCTCGGCAGGCCTCGCAAGGATCATGGGTGAATCGGTCAATGATACCGAGTCGCATGGCATCTTCCAGGTTCTCTCTTCCCCGCCCCACGCCGACAATCTCTTCAACAATTCCTTTCTCCCGAAGCGCGCGCGCCATGGAACCGCCGATAATGCCCACGCCGATCACGCAAACAGAGGAAAAACCGGGGCTCACTCAAGCTCCTTTAGCGCAGAGATGAATCTCCGGTTCTCCACGGCAGTGCCGATAGATACCCTGAGCCATTCTGGAAGGCCGTATCCACCCATTGGCCGGACGATCACGCCTTTTCGCAAGAGCTTATCGTATACCTCCCGTGCAGGCCCGGGGCTTTTGAAAAGTATAAAATTCCCCGCACTAGGTATGAACCTGATGCCTATGCGAGAGAATTGCCCGGTCAGGTATGCCATTCCTTTCCGGTTGACCTCCAGGGTTCTATTCACATGCCTCTCGTCATCCAGTGCGGCCAGCGCCGCGACTTGCGCGAGCGAGTTGATGTTGAATGGCTGTCGCACCCGGTTTACATACTCCACTATTTCCGGAGACGCCACGCCGTATCCGATGCGCAATCCTGCAAGGCCGTAGATCTTTGAGAAGGTTCTCACGGCCACGATCGGAGCACCGGCCTTTACAAGGGCCACGGAGTCCGGGTAGTCCTTTTTATCCACGAACTCGAAATAGGCTTCATCCACGATAACAAGCACGCGCCGCGGAATGGAACCAAGAAGCCTCTTTAAATCCTTTTTTGTGAAGTATGTCCCGGTAGGGTTGTTGGGATTTGCGAGAAAGATAATGCGGGTGTGGCGGTCCACGGCCCTGGCTATGGCCTCGAGGTCATGGCCGAAATTCTTGCCTGCCGGCACCACCACCTTTTTCAGGCCCCGGCTTGACACGGCCAGGCTGTAAACTACGAATGCATGCTCGCTCATCAGCGCAGAGTCTCCGGGCACCATGAGGGTGGCGACAATCAGATCCAGAACCTCGTTTGAGCCATTCCCGGTTATGAGCATCTCAGCCGTTACCTTGAGCTTTCTGGCCAGCTTCTCTTTGAGCAATGTGGCGTTTCCATCAGGGTAGCGATTGAGCCCGGAGAGCGCGGTTCGAATAGCCTTTACCGCCATGGGTGAGGGTCCCAGTGGGTTCTCGTTGGAGGCCACCTTGATCGAGTCACTGATTCCCAACTCCCTTTCAAGTTCCTCGATCGGCTTGCCCGGCACATAAGGAACCAGGCCGCGCACATGCTCCGCCACTTTTGCAAAAGCAGGCGTTTTTCTCTTTTGCGGTTTCACCAACTTACACCCCCCGGCACCTGGTTATCTTTACGCATCCTGGGAAACGAGCCGAGCACCTTGACAAACACGCTGTGCCTCTTGAGGTCCCGGATGGCTTTCTTGATCAGGTCATCCTCAATGTGGCCGTCCATCTCCAGGAAGAAAACATATTCCCATGTCTTGCCCTTCATAGGTCTGGATTCGATCTTGGTCAGATTGATCCCGCGTTTTGAAAATGTCCCGAGCGACTGGTAAAGTATTCCAGGGCGATCCTTGACCGAGAACATCAGGGATGTGATGTCCCGGCCGCTTTTCGGACATAGCTCACCTCCGATGACAAGGAATCGCGTAAAGTTGTTCGTTGAATCCTGGATTCCTTCCTCGATCACCTTGAGCCCGTAAATCTCCCCGGCATACGCGCTTGCAATGGCCGCGGAGAATTTTTCCCGGCTTGCCTTGTGCGCGGCATTCGCAGTGCTTGCCACCTCGATAAGGGGGACTCCGGAGGCGTGCTTTCTCAACCACTGGCGGCACTGAGCTATAGGCTGGGGATGTGAATAGATGCGCTTGACCTCCTTGAGCCTTCCGGTGAGAGAAAGAAGGTAATGCTTGATCTCCAGGATCACCTCGGCGCATATCTTGAGATCGGAGTTCATGAACATATCCAGGGTATGACTGACCACGCCCTCAGTGGAATTCTCGATAGGGACCACCCCATAGTCGGATTTGCCCTTCTCCACTTCATCGAAGATGTCGCTTATGCTTAACTCTGGCTTGAAGACTGCTGAATGGCCGAACTGCTGGCGAGTGGCCAGGTGCGTGAAAGTGGCTTCCGGGCCCAGGTAGGACACGGTAAGAGATTTTTCCAGGGATCGGCACGCAGAGATGATCTCCCGGAATACAGGGTTGATCGAGCTTTTCGGAAAGGGCCCCGGGTTTATGGAAAGTAGTCGGTCAAGTATTTTTTCCTCGCGGGCCGGAAGGTATACCGAGGTCGAGGTCTTCTTCTTTATCCTGCCAACCTCCTGTACCAGTCGGGCACGAACATTGAGCAGGGAAAGTATCTCGTCGTCGGTTTGATTGATAGCGTTTCTCAAGCCCCTCAAATCCTTTGAGCGCGCCTTCTTAAGCCCTGAAGAGGATTTCTGCGATTTCCCGGCCCTTTTGGTTTTTACGGCCTTCACCTTGATTCTCCTTGCATTGATCTCTGACCCCCCGATTCCATCATCATTTATAAATATCTCATTTCTATTATCAAATCAAATCGCGCTTGTCCTATTTTGAAAGCTTGCTTGAGAAAAATAACAATGGACATTATAATAGTGGGCCAATATGAATATCGTTATCATCGGTGCAGGAGAGGTCGGGTTCTACCTGGCCAAGGTCTTGAGCAATGAGAACCATGAGATAGTCATGGTTGATCAAAGCCGGGGTCCGCTTGAGAGGATTGATGAGCTCCTGGATGTGCAGACAGTGCGGGGCCACGGGGCAAGCGCCCCGGTGCTGGAGCTTGCGCAGGCCTTCAGCGCGGACCTGCTTCTCGCCGTTACAAGCAATGACGAGGTGAACCTCCTTGCGGCATTCCTGGCTAAACGGCAAGGGGCAAAGCGCACGGTGGTCCGGATAAAAAGCACGGAAAACCTCCGTTACCACCGTAAGTTTTACCAGGAGAACCTGGGGCTTGACTTTATTCTTGTTCCTACCGAGCTTTGCGCTGAAAAGATTATCGAGCTTGTCCGTCAGACCCAGGCGGTGGCGGTGGAGAGCTTTGCCGAGGGACAGATACAGATGCGCCGGATCAGGGTAAAACAAGATTCTCCCTGGGCGAATAAGCCACTTTTCATGACCAAGAGGCCCCGGCAGACCCTGGTGGTTGCTGTCATCGGAGGGAAGGACATCAGCATTCCCCGCGGAGACACCGTGATAAACCCAAACGATGATCTTCTCGTGATAGGCCGCAGGGAGAGTATGGAGGAACTGGAGAGACTATATGCTAAAAATGCAGGTTCGGCGCGGAATGTGATCCTTGTAGGCGGAGGGGAATTGGGGTTGACGCTTGCGCGATCTTTTGAGTACACGGACATCCGGCTCAAGCTGATTGAGGAGGAGCTTAATCGGGCCGAGAAGCTGAGCGAGGATCTGGACGGAGTGATGGTGATACACGGGGACGGCACAGACCCGCGACTCTTGACAGAATTGGGCGTGGCCGGTGCGGATGTGTTTATCTCCGCTTGCGGCGAGGATGAGAGGAATCTGATGAGCTGTCAGTTGGCCAAGACAATGGGTGCAAAGAGGACTATCGCCTTGGTGAAGAAGCCGTCCTATGTGGAGATATACGAGAAAATCGGGATAGATGCCGCAATGAGCCCCCGTTTGATGGCCGCGGAGAAAATCTTGCGCTATGTTCGTTCCGGGCTCATCACCTCGATTGCTGTGATCGCAGAGGGCAAGGCAGAGGTGGTTGAGATGAAGGCTTTGCCTGACAGCAAGATCGTGGGCACGCCGCTCTCAAAAGTGGGATTCCCTCGAGGAGCAATCATCGGCTCGATCCTCCGAGGCAAAGAGGTTATCATTCCAACAGGCGGTGATATGGTTCAGCCGGGGGACATATGTATAATCTTTACATTTCTCGCAAGCCACTCAAATGTGGAAAAGATGTTTGTCCCAAGGAAGCACTGATTCCGGCTGGTTCAAAGAGGATACGCAGTTCATGAACTTTCGTTATCTTTGCCGCATTCTGGGCATGTTCCTGATTTTTGTTTCATCCACCATGGTCTTGCCTTTTATATGGAGCCTGGGGGCAGGGGAGAAGATAGAGGCCAGGGGATTTATCTTTTCTCTCCTGATCGGCGTGGCCGCAGGGCTCGCACTTTTCTTCGCAGGCCGCAAGGCAAGAGGGCAGGATTTCTTCCGCCGTGAAGGCCTGGCAGTGGTCTCCCTTGGCTGGATACTGGCCGCGGCTATAGGGGCTTTGCCATACGCCTTCAGTCCCTCGTTTCCGGGCACTATTGTTGACTGTTATTTCGAGTCCATGTCCGGATTTACCACAACCGGTGCTACGGTACTTGCTCAGATTGAGGCAATGCCTCAAAGTATTCTATTGTGGAGGTCCTTTACCCAGTGGCTCGGGGGCATGGGCATCATCGTGCTTTTTATAGCGGTTTTGCCTGCGTTGGGAGTGGAGGCCAAGCATCTTTATAAAGGCGAGGTCCCGGGGGTCAAGAAGGCTGGTCTGAGGCCCCGTATCCAGGATACCGCAAGCCTGCTCTGGAGAATATACCTCGGACTCACAGTAGCGGAGCTGGCCCTGCTCAAGCTGGGAGGAATGACCTGGTTTGATGCTCTTAATCACACATTCACGACCCTTGCAACAGGCGGCTTTTCTACAAAGAACGCCAGCATCGCTCATTTTCAAAGCCTTTATATTGAAATCATTATTATAGCCTTCATGCTTATGGTGGGAGTGAATTTTTCGCTTTATGCCCATGCGATTCGCGGCAGGCAAGTTAGCCTGTTCAGGGATACGGAATTCCGGGCTTACATGATCTTCCTTGTTTTGGCATGCCTTCTGTTGTTCCTGTCCAGGTTATCTTTCGAGTCCGGCATTACAACAGGTCAGAACCTGCGGGAATCGGCTTTTCAAGCGGTATCCATTATGACCACAACAGGTTACTGCACCGCTGATTTTAATCGCTGGAACCACTTTGCCCGGATATTGCTCTTTTGTCTCATGTTTGTCGGAGGGTGCGCAGGTTCTACCGGCGGCTCCATGAAGGTTATCCGGCTACTCATGCTGTTCAAGCTGGCTGTCCGGGAGGTGGGGAAGTATTTTTTTCCCCGTCAGGTCCGAGCCTTGAAGATCGGGGACGAGGTCATCGCGGAGAACACCATGAACGCTGTGGCAGGCTTCTTCGCCCTGTTCCTCGGATTCTTTGCAATCGGCACATTGATCATGGCACTGTTAGGCATGGACATGATCACCGCGGGCTCCAGCGTCATCGCATGCATGGGAAATGTAGGACCAGGACTCGCAGGCGTGGGCCCGGTCGAAAACTATGGCCACCTGCCCCAGGCCGCAAAATTGATCCTGAGTGGCTTTATGGTGCTCGGCCGTCTTGAACTTTACGCTGTGCTAGCACTCCTGGCCCCGGATTTCTGGAAGGAATAAAAATCCATAATGGACACGAGGAAGGAAGCTCTGATTCGTCTTTTGCAAGACCCTAACGAGGATGTGCGCGAGAGTGCGGCGGACGCCCTGGAGAGGCTTGAGGGTCTGGCCAACCTGGATGCATTGCTTGAGCATTACAGGAGCGGGGACAAGCCAACGACGCTGAAGGCGATTTATGCTTTTGGCAAGTTGCATGTCGAGGAGTCCCTGCCGCCCCTGATTCATGCCCTGGATGATGAAGCCGAGGACATCCGGGCCGCCGCGCTACGGGTATTGGGCGAGATGGCGGAGCCGCGGACCTTGCCAGCCATCTTGCTCAAACTAAAAGATACAAGCCTTACCATCCAGGCCATGGCAGTAGAAGCCCTGGGCAATTTCAAGAACCCGAACATCGGCCCTCATATCATGCCCCTGCTCAAAAGCGAGAATAAATACCTGGTGATAGCGGCACTTAACGCACTTGGTAAACTCAACGCCAGGGACGCCCTGCCTGAGATCATCAAGCTTCTTGAAAGCCAAGACCCGGACCTCCGTAAGACCGCGGCTATGGTCCTGGGACAGATCCAGGGATAATAACTCAAGCATATTGGAATAAATTCTGCACCATCTTTTTTTCTCCAAAAAATATTCTCAGCCCGCTTTCAACTC
>CAZOMR010000043.1:0-16842 GCA_964580655.1 uncultured bacterium | reverse complement strand
AACATGAAAAAAATCAGCAAGTTTGATAAAATACATTTTTTACGAAAGCATCAAGGTTTAAGGTTCAAAGTTTTATATTTCCGGGAGAACCAGTTCTGTTCTTTCGCCTTCAAAAACTCCGGCTAGGGATGATGCGGTCCTGCTGAGTATATCAAAAAGGGTTCTTTGGTCTCCATCCAGCTCAAACCGGGCGGTCAAAGCGCTGATGAGAGCGGCCTTGGCATCTTTGTCCATGGCCGCGTCCTTGCCTTTTTCATTTACATAATTCACGACTGCCCTGTCCACAATAGGCCTGAAAGGCTCCATCAAATCATCGGCCAGGCAAAAGGCATCATAGCGGTTATGGTGATGAATCCCGAGCGATGGGTGAAGCCCTGCCGCGCATATAGCCCGTGCCACGATTGCCCGGAGCACCGTGTACCCGTAGTTTAGAAACCTGTTCTGGTCATCTGCCTCGCGTTTTCTCTTAAAAGATTTGTCTCCGAATATGGCGGGCCAGTATCTGCGGGAAGCCTGGCCCTCTATATTATCCGGGTCCCCTGACCTGACCTTTTGCGCCATGGCGACCAGGCCCATATCTTTTCCATGCAGTTCTTTTAATAACATCCCCTGGGCCTTCACCTTTGCCTTTATGACCTGTTTCCACATCTGCTTGCAGGCCGGCAGAGAGGCATTTGCCTGAGCCGCAAAGCGCTCGGCCTGGGTGGAGTGGCCAACCAGAGGCAAAAGCATGCCCACGGGAAGATACTTCTCATTGCACACGATAAAAGCCCCGCCTGCCTGGGCAAGACTGGCAAGCACCGCGTTGCTGTAATGCACCTGCGGATGAGAGGTCATGATAACCGCTATATCAGAAAAAGGGATGGTAAGTTCTGGTTTGTCCTTGCGCTCGATCACCAGCAACCCTATTCTCATGCTCAAGGAGGCCGGCTCTTCCGAGAAATCCAGTATCCTATCCATCCTTAAACCTTGAACATTGAACCTTTAACCTGTAACCTTAAACCTGTAACCTTTTTTCAATCATTAGCCCATCTTATGTTGCCAAGAGGATCAATTAAAACTTTCCGAGCTTCCGACTTCCGGAGTGTATCAGGAAGGCGTGACCTTCCTTCTTTCGGAATCTCAATAACACGCCTTGCATCAGTGTTTTTGATAAAAAATATTTGCTTGTTCTGTCCAATTTTCTGCACTCTCCACAATCTCTCCTCTCCTTCATCATCCTTCATCAGCACACCTTCGTTTATAGCCAGCGAGAAGATGAATTTTTTGCCTTCCCCGTGGTCGCGTTTTATTACTGGCTCTCCTTTTCTGAGTCTGCGCATAGCCTCATAGGTGCTGACCACATCGCCGTCCCATTTTATGTTTCCCTTTTTGTCCTTGTACTCGAAAATTTCAATGTGGTGGTTTGAGCCGAGTTCCACATGCCGCTCTCTCATTGATGAACCTATCTCTTTTGTGGAGAGGTGCTTTTTGATTCTGACCTTATGGATCGGGATTCTGCGGCCATCTCCGGTTTCCATATAAGGGTGGTTTTCCGGCATACCAAGCTTTTTCAAATCTCCGCCCAGTTCCTCAAGCTTTGCAAGAACTAACTCTCTTACTTTATCATCCACAATATTTTCAACCTCATTTTTTGTAAGAGGCGCGCTTAAAGGCTTACGGATATGCACTATAGGCTTTTCCTTTTCATCCTTCCCCTGATAGCTATAAATGGTTTCCGCATGAAGCTGTGCGTTAATCTTTTTTGAGACCCGGTGGGAGACTACGGTGTTATCAATCGAGTTTTTCACATCCTCATAGAAATTTTTCCACGGCTGTTCTATTTTCGCGAATGTCATTGTTCTGCCTTTTTCAAGAAGCCCTCTTTTTGATGCGTCGCTCAGCATTTTCACGAGCGCCCTGTCTGTCAAAGCTATGCATACAGCGTCAACAGCATGGTGCCTGTGGTCTGTCCTTTCTTTTACACTTCCTTCTCCGAGGATTTGGTTCAGGTTCCAGACATCCCTTCTCCTGAGTATTCCGGTTATTCCTCCCCTTGAGGCCTGGACCCTGCTTAAAGATTCCTCGCCGTAAAGAAGCCCTAGGTATTTTTTTGCGAGCTTTGAGGCGTATTTCGTGTCGTTCAACTGGCTTGAGACAAAGTCATCCAGTTCCTTCAGGTCCTTTATCTGGAATTTTTCAAGTTTTATCTTCGTTGCATCCCCCTTAAAATCTTTTACCCGCTGGATGATCTCATCCCATCTTTCTTCATTCGAGCCGTAAGCCTCCCATGGGGTTCTGTTGTTTTTAACTTTTCTGTTTTCATCGGCAAAGCAGAGGGTTTTGTTCATATAAGAATTATCAAGGCATCTGCTGTAAGGTATAATGTGCTCAACATCAACATCGTTTCCGAATAATTGTGTGATGTTTATCATTTTGCCTGTGTATGGGCACTGTTTATTGCTTTCTTCCCAGAGGATGTATTTTTCAATGTCAGCGCGTCTTGGCTTCTGGATGCCTGCCTCTTTCATGATTGCTTCCGCGGCTTTGTTTCTTGCATTTTCATTCCTTCGCATATTCTGCGTGAGCCTTTTCCGGTCTTTCCTGGTTTTTTTCATCTCACGGGCAAGCTCTATTCTTATCTCCTCCGGCTTGCCGTATTCCCTGATTATGCCATTAACCACCTTTCGCAGTTCCGTGAGCACGCGCTTTACCACAGGGTTTGTGAGATCATGCATTGAATAAATCACCGGAGGAAGAAAACCCAGTTTTTCATCCGAGACAATATTTCCGTAAATCTCCTTGACCGCGGCTGCATACTTCATGCCCTTTTCCATCAAAGGAAGAAGCTTGGTAATAGCCTGCCTTGAAAGATTGCAGTGGCCGTCTTCAAGCTCCAGTTCACCGAATTTTTTCGCGGCATCTTTCTCAAGTCCCCAAACATCCCTTCCACGCCTTTCAAGAACCTTTTCTTTGTGGATGCTGAGCAGGTCTTCAACAATGCTATTGCGCTTCTCTTCAGAAAAATTCTTCCAGCCTTCTTCTCCAAATATCTCAATCAGCTTTGCGGCTGTGCGGTTTCCGAGAAATTTTTTCTCGCCTCCCGATTCCCAGTTAAAGCGGTGTTTGCTGGAAAGTCCGATCAGCTTTTTTGCTTTTGCAAATGTTATATCTCCTTTTGTCTCAAGCTCATCTATCAATAAATTCCTCTGTTCAGGCGTGAATTCAAGGACTTCCCCATTCGGCGCATAAATCTCCGCGTTATTGACCTGCTGGATCATTCGGTAACGCTGGAATGCAAGGCATGCGATTGGCGCGCGCTTTCTGTCCTTTTCAAACTGGCATTTGCCTATGAGGTGGCTCTGGACTTTAAGAGGGCGCTGATAAAAAATAGTGCGCCAGATTTTCTTTCTCATCTCTTCGGTCAAAATTTCCGGATGATGCTTTTTCTGTGCAGTCCAGAGTTTATCAAACTCGGCATCATACATCTCACGAGAAGTCCAGCGGCTTCTAATGCGCTCCTGCTTCGGGTCAAGTTTAGAGAAATATTCTCCCAGAGTTCTCGCCCCTGATTCCTCCATTTTGCCTTCCAATTCCAGGATGCCCGTCTTGACCTTTCCGAGTTCTTCATCATCTTTTGTGGTTGCCTTTCGGTTGCTCAAGAATCCCCTTCGCTGGCCTAGATGATAAAGAGCCCTTCCAAGCTCGTAAGGTTCAAGTTTTTTGTCCAGGGCCCGGGCACGGAGGATATAAGGAAGGGTCTGCGGTGCCATAGGTTCATTTCTTTCTAATTTTTTAATAAGTTCCCTGTCCAGATCATCAAGAATCTTTTTTCGCGCTTGAGCCTTTAAGTCCCGCTCATGCCTGCGCTCTTTGAAAGTTTTTTTCCCAATTATTGTATTGTATGCCTTGTCCGCTGGCAGAAGCCCTTCGTTTTGCAGGAGATAAAATAAGTGGCTGAGCCGCCTTGCGGTTCGGTCAAGCCTTCTCCGGGCAAGCCGCGCATCTCGTCTGGCCTTTCCTCGCGACTCTTCCTTGCCGGACTCAATATCCCCTTCAACTCCGGCCTCAAAAATCCTTGCCCCTGTGCGCTCAATTGCAATTGGTTTTAGCCTGCCGTCCTTTACGGAGGGCACAGCCTTGAGTATTGCCCAGCCAACTGAGTTGGTCCCTAGATCAATGCCCAGGATATAGCCTTCATTTTCTTGGGTTTTCATGACAGACCCCCTTTTGAAATTTTTTTCTTGACAAATGATTTAGAATGTGTATTATATTCTCAAGTGTATCAAAGCGGAGATTGTCCTGTCAACTCACAGTAAGGACTTTCGGTCCGCAAGCGCCGCTCCACGGAGCGTGCTTTGCGCCTCTCAATGGGGCGCTTTTTTTTGAAAGGGTTGCTTGAGTTCCTCGCTTGGTATTTTTCCCTTTGCAAAGCAAAAAGAGCTGTGATAATCTTAGGTAAACCAGGGCTTGAATAGACTCCAATCTTGAGAAGGAGGAGAAGGGGATGTCTGGACATTCTAAGTGGGCTTCTATTAAGCACAAGAAGGGTAAAGAGGATGCCAAGCGGGGTCAGATATTTACCAAGTTGATTCGCGAGATCAGCATTGCGGCGCGCCTGGGAGGCGGGGATCCGGACGGCAACCCGCGTCTTCGGGCCGCCATATCTTCTGCGCGGGCCGCGAACATGCCGAATGACAATATTGTCCGGGCCATCAAGAAGGGAACCGGAGAGTTGGAGGGGGTCACTTACGAGGAAGGCACTTACGAGGGATATGGTCCGGGGGGTGTCGCCGTATTGGTGGAGATCATGACGGACAACAAGAACCGGTCGGCATCCGATGTAAGACGCATATTCTCAAAGCACAATGGCAACATGGGCGAGTTAGGGTGCGTGGCCTGGATGTTTCAAAAGCGCGGCCTTATTGTGGTGGATAAATCAGCCGCTGACGAGGACAGGTTGATGGAGGTCGCGCTTGACTCAGGCGCGGATGATATAAATGATTCAGAATCGGTCTGGGAGATTATCACGAGCCCCGAGGGTTTTGAGGCGGTAAAGAGGGCGCTGGATGAGAAAGGCATCAAGTACATACTGGCCGAACTTTCCATGATACCGCAGACCACGGTCAAACTCTCCGGAAGGGAAGCAGATCAGATGTTGAAGCTCATGGAGGCCCTGGAGGATTCGGAGGATGTGCAGAGGGTCTATGCCAATTTTGACATTTCTGAAGAGGAGATGGAGCAGCTGTCCGAGGGACATTCTGCAAGCGCATGAGGGGGGTTCCTGCGGATTCTTCGGAATTGAATGGGATGAAAGACATGCGCATTCTGGGAATAGACCCGGGTCTGAGGGCCACCGGATACGGTGTTGTAGAGTTTTCCGACGGTAAGGCAAGGATAGTGGAGGCGGGTGTAATCCGCACAGGTGAAAAGCAGGCGCTGGAAGCGAGACTCTGGGAAATCTATACAGGCCTGAGGCAGATTATGGAAGACACCGGGCCAGAGGAAGTGGTGGTGGAATCATTGTATTCGAATTACCGCCACCCTCGAACCGCCATCCTGATGGGACACGCACGCGGAGTGGCTTACTGTGTAGCCGCGGAGCAGGGCATTAATGTCCAGAGTTACTCCGCAACCAGGATAAAAAAATCACTGGTCGGGACAGGCCACGCAACCAAGGACCAGATGCAGAGATGTATCGGCGCATCATTGGGCATTGCGCGACTGCCCGGACCAGCGGATGTGGCCGATGCCCTGGCCGTTGCACTCTGCCATGTAAATGTCCGCCAGCACCAGATAGCCCCATCAGGCCGCCAGAGGGGTTCAAGGGATTGATCTCAAGGATAAAAGGAACACTGATTCGACTCGGTGAAAACCGCTGTGAACTGGATTGCGGATTCTTTATCTATGAGGTGCTCATCCCGGGATATGTCCGGGAAAAATTGCGAAGTGAGCTGGACAAGGAAGTAGAACTCTTTACACACTACTTCCTGGAAGGCCTGCACCAGGGAAGCGCGACCCCGAGACTGATTGGTTTCCTGAGTGATCCGGAGAGGGAATTCTTCCTGCAGTTCATCAAGGTTCCCAAGGTGGGCGAGCGCACCGCGCTCCGGGCTCTGGTAGAACCGGTATCAAGGGTGGCGAACGCGATAGAGAGCGAGGACCGTCTCGCACTTGCGGAGCTTCCCGGGATAGGGCCGCGAACAGCGGAGAAGATCATCGTGGAGTTGAAGGGCAAGTTGCAGGCGTTTATCAGTGCGGAGGTCCTGGAGGCGGGGATGCAGAAAGGCGCGCTTTCGGAGATAGAGGAGGATGCCAAGGCAGTGCTTTTGCAGTTGGGGTATAAGCCAGTGGAAGCGGAGAGGCTGGTGAGGGGCGCAGGAGCAGGCATTGAGGGCATTGCCTCCAGCGAGGAGTTGCTGAAGGTGGTGTTTCAGCAAAGCGCACTGAAGCCGCGAATTGAGGTCAAGCGATGACTGTAGAGAGGGTGATCTCCGGCCAGGCTCTGAGCGAAGAGGAGGAGCTCTTCAATTTTAGTTTAAGGCCGAGAAATCTCTCGGAGTATATAGGACAGAAGGACCTGGTGGAGAAGCTGAATATTTCTCTGGAGGCCGCAAGGAACAGGGGCGACCCCCTGGAACATGTGCTCCTGCATGGCCCTCCGGGACTGGGCAAGACAACCCTGGCACATATCATAGCCCGGGAGATGTCAAGCAGGCTGGTGACAAGCTCCGGCCCCGCACTTGTCAGGCCCGGGGATCTGATGGGAATACTCACGAACCTGGAGAGAGGCGATGTGCTTTTTATTGATGAGGTGCACCGCATGAACTCGACAGTGGAGGAGTTCTTATACCCGGCCATGGAGGATTTCCGCGTGGACTTCGTCGTGGATAAAGGAATGTATGCAAAGACCATCAATGTTCCCATCAAGCAGTTCACAATGGTCGGCGCTACAACCAGGGCCGGACTTTTGAGCGCACCCCTCCGGGACAGGTTCGGAATCTTTCATCACCTGGATTTCTATGCGGAGGAGGACCTGGCCAGGATCATCCTGCGGTCCGCAGAGCTGATGAGCCTGGAGGTCGAAGGAGAAGCAGTGAATCTGCTTTCCAGGCGCTCAAGGGGGACCCCCCGGACAGCCAACCGGCTTTTAAGAAGGGTGCGGGATTATGCAGAGGTCAAGGCGGAAGGAAAGATCACACACGAGGTGGCGACCAAGGCGCTCGTGGTCGAAGGAGTGGATTCAGCAGGTCTGGATGAGCTTGACAGGAAGTTCCTCAGAATTATCATAGAGTTCTACCAGGGCGGACCAGTCGGGATAGAGGCAATTGCCGCGACTCTGAATGAGGAAACAGATACACTCGTGGACATGGTGGAACCCTTTTTATTGAAGATGGGCTTTGTCCAGCGCACGCACAAGGGCAGGAAAGTGACAGGGAAGGCCTTAAAGCATCTGGGCATGGAAATTAAAGGCGGGCCACAGAAGCCGCTTTTCTGAATCCAGCCGGGAAACAGGAATTCCTCATAATTCGCAAGGGTGGTAATGGAAGGCGATATAAAGAAAATCCGTGAAAGCCTTGAGCAGGGAAGACCGATCCAGGACCAGGAGTTTAAGGACCTGAAGGCCGCAAA
Source organism: uncultured bacterium (assembly GCA_964580655.1). Lineage (GTDB taxonomy): Bacteria > RBG-13-61-14 > RBG-13-61-14 > RBG-13-61-14 > CAZOMR01 > CAZOMR01. The sequence continues at coordinate 9,231 of CAZOMR010000043.1, read as the reverse complement.
TGAGGACCTCAGGGGAGCGAGCTTCAGCCGGTGCGATTTCAGCAATGCCGACTTTTCATATGCCAACCTGGAGGGGACGAAATTCATAGAGTGCAACCTTAAGCGCGCAAGCCTTAAGGGCTCCAGGCTTATCCACGCAGGTTTTGGGCATTCAGACCTTTCAGGGGCAGACCTCCAGGGGGCCAGTCTGATGGGGGTCAATTTCTACCAGGCGAACCTGGCAGATGCCCGGCTTGCACAGACAAACCTTCGTGAGTGCAACTTTGAGGACGCGGACCTTTCCCGCGCAGACTTGTCCGGGGCCTTGCTGGGCGAGAAACAACTTCGCCAGGCCACGGTGGCAGGGATAAAACTGCGCGATGTCAGTCTTAAAGGGGCTGACCTTTCAGGCCTGGACCTTTCTGCCGTAGTTCTCAAGGGTGCGGACTTAAAAGGGGCAACGCTGAAAGGGACCAATCTGAAGGGGGCCAACCTTGAGGGGGTCAACCTGTCGCAGGCCCGTCTCCAGAACACGCTTCTGGGAGAAGCCAACCTGCGCGGCGCTGATCTCAGGGAGACAGTTAATTCAGAGGCGGAGATGAAGGCCGCCGAGTTCGGTCGCGCTGATTTAAGAGGAAGCAACTGGAAGGACAGCGATCTATCAGGGGGTGACCTCAGAGCGACAGAATTGGAAGGGGCATCCTTTCTGGGCTGTTCCATGGAGGGGGTGAAACTCAGGGCTTCCCGATTGACAGGGACAAGTATTATAGCAAGCGATTTATCCCGGGCCGATTTATCAGGCGCACTTTTTGAGGGCGCAGACCTGGCTGGAGTCAATCTGGAGGAGGCGGACGCGAGAGGTGTTCATCTGGCAAGGATGAATTTGAGTCAGGTCTGCCTGAGAGGGGCTCAACTGGAGCTTACAAATCTGGTCGAGACCAACCTGGCTGGCGCGGACCTGTCTTTTGCAAATCTTCGGCGGGCAAAGATGGAAAAGGCCAACCTGGGTGGCGCGGATTTAACCGGAGCTGATATTTACCGTGCCGATCTTCGCCAGGCCAACCTGAGTGGCACAAGGCTTGACCGGGCCAGGCTTTATGGCGCGGACTTGAGGCACGCCAATCTGAGCAGGGCTTCGCTTAAGCAAACAGACCTGGAACGCGCAAACCTCTCTGCCGCCAACTTGACCTCCGCGGAGTTGAAAGAGGTCTGGCTGGCACATGCGGACCTGACTGGCGCCATACTGGAGAGGGCCCAGATAACCCGCCTGGAGAAGAGGCCCCGGTGCCGGCACTGTGGCTCAGTGCTTGATCCGGGCGGTCAGTGTCCGGAATGCGCTGAGCAAGACCCGGGCAAGTTGATACTTGAGCGGCGCTCCAGGCCGATATACCTCGCTCTGTTTTTGAGTCTGCTCGCAGGCCCCCTTAATTTTATCGTTACCCCTGTTTTGCTGAGTCTTGAAAGCGTGCCGGCACAGAAAGCGATTATAATGAATTCCGGGATAATGGGAGGATTCCTGATAAGCCTGATAGCTCTGGCCGCAGGATACCTGGTGTCCCGGCAGGGAACAGGACGCGAGAGACGGCTCCTCGTGGCAAATACATTCCTGAGCCTTCTAAACATTACGGTGATGGCCGGGATAGGCGGATTGCTCTATTACTCCGGATACCCTCCGTTTTGAGGGTAAAGGCTTAAATGAAAAAAAAAATTTTAATTCATATCTGTTGCGGGCCATGCGGGGTGTATCCGGTTTCGGCTTTGCGAAAGGCTGGCTTTGAGGTGTGCGGCTTTTTTTTCAATCCGAATATTCATCCTTATAAGGAGTATTCAAGCCGTAAGGATGCGGTTGGAGAGTTTGCGAGGGCCGAGAACCTGCGGATGATCTGGAAGGACAGCTATGATCTTGAGAACTGGTTGAGAATGGTGGCCTTTCGCGAGGACAACCGTCATTTTTTTTGCTATCAACAGAGGCTTTCCGAGACTGCCCGCTATGCCCGTCGCGGGAAGTATGATTTCTTCACTACCACACTGCTTTATTCAAAACACCAGAATCACGAGCAGATACGGGAACTGGGAGAAAGCCTTGCAAAACAATATGCAGTGCCTTTCTATTACCAGGATTTCCGGGAAGGATGGAAGGAAGGCATAGAGCGCTCGAAGAGCATGGGCCTTTATCGTCAGCAGTATTGCGGGTGTATTTATAGTGAGAGGGATCGGTATCAGGGCATCCCGAGGAGAAGAAAATGAGTGTGGCCGTGCTTTTGGCTTCTTTATCTTCTTCGTGGATCTGGATACTAGCCGGAATTGCCGCGGCGCTGATGCTGATTTTCTTCATTGATTTTTACCGAAAGGAAGAAAGCCTGGGAAATATCAAGTCCGAAGGGTCTGCAGGCCCTGCACTTGATCTGGACAGCAAGAGCCCGCAGTGGATACAGAAGAAGGCACAACAGTTGATCGGGCTCGAAGCCTATCGTATGGCCGCAGACCTTTATCATTATTTGCAGAAATATGATGAGGCCGCAGGGTTATATTTGAAGGGCAAGAACTATATTCGAGCCGCAGAGAATTTTATTCAGATCGGCCGCAGGGAGGATGCCGCGAGGATTTATGAGGCAATTGAGGATCACGAACGGGCCGCGCAGTGTTATCTTGAGGCCGGGGACCTGGTGAAGGCCGGGGACACATATCTTCGTTCTGGCTCCGTATACCGTGCGGCCAGGCTCTTTGAGCAGGGGGGAGATCGTCTGCGAGCGGCCGAGGCTTATCAGGAGAGCGCCTTTTACCGCCGGGCCGCAGGGCTTTTTGAGAGCGCGGGAGAGAAAAAGAGGGCTGGGGATGCGCTCAAGAGGAGTTGCGAGCAGGTGCGAAGCCTCTTGCCGGAGGATGTCTCAACCGGGGACAGTAGGCCGTTTAAGAGTCTTTGTCTGAACACGGGAAGGATGTATCTTTCTTCCGGCTTGTATCAGGAGGCGGTCGAGGCCTTTGAGATGGGAGGTTATTACAGGGAGAGCGCCCGGGCTTACGAGGATGCTGGCAAGTCTGATGAAGCCGCGGAGACATACCTCAAGGCAGGAGACCCATTTGAGGCCGCGAGGGTGCTGGAGGACAAGGGTGAGGTAAAGCGGGCCGCGAGCTTGCGTGCCCGTGGCTATCTGGACCGCGGGGAGCGCCGGGAGGCGCTTGAGCATCTTGAGAGGGCCGAGGAGTATGAAAAGGCTGCGGGAATTTATGGGGAGTTGGGGGAACGGCATCGTGCGGCTGAGATGTATGAGAAGGCGGGGGAATACGAGAAGGCCGGGGAATTTTTCGCCGAGCAGGAGAGCTGGGTCCGGGCCGCGGAGTGTATGGCAAGGATAGAGGATTGGAGTAAGGCCGCGGAGTATTATGGAAAGGCGCAGGATTTTTCCAGGCAGGCGGAGGCGTATGAGAGGGGAGGCGACTATTATCACGCGGGAGAGAATTACTATAGCAGGGGGCTTTTGGACAGGGCGATCAAGGTGTTACAGCAGGTAGATTCCAGAGATGAGGTTTTTTCAGAGAGTAGTGCGCTGATTGGCAAGATTTTCAAGGAAAAGGGAATATTCAACCTGGCCAAGGAGTCCTTCCGTCTAGCCGTGGAGAACCAGGAGATTTCCCGGTCCAACCTGGAGAATTATTACCAGTATGCGATATGCACGGAGAAGCTTGGAGAGATCGAGGAGGCGATGAATGTTTACGAGAAGATACTGCTTCTTGATTTTCATTACCAGGATGTGCAGGATCGCATGAATCTGCTCAAGCAACAGCGGACTGTTGTGGACAGCCGCTTGGAGCATGTATATGAGGAGACACAGGCGGGGCAGGAGGCCACCTCGCCGCAACCTGTCTCGGTGGACAGAGAGGTTCGCTACGAGATCATGGACGAGGTAGGCCGCGGGGGAATGGGAATTGTATATCGGGCCAGGGACACGATCCTGGACAGGATAGTGGCATACAAGGTCCTGCCAGCAAACCTCATGAATCACCCCCAGGCATTGAAGAACTTTTTCCGGGAAGCAAAGAGCGCGGCCAAGCTCAATCATCCGAACATTGTCACGGTTTACGATGCGGGTGAAGAGGCTGGCAATTATTACATAGCCATGGAATACATAGACGGGGAGACATTGAAGGAGCTTTTGAACAGGGAGGGCCGAATGCCGCTCAAGGCCCTGCTCTTGATTGCCGGCCAGGTTTGCAGGGCTCTGGAGTATGCGCATGGTCGCAGGGTGGTGCACCGGGACATCAAGTCATCCAACATCATGTGGACCAAAGAGAGAACGGTGAAGATCATGGATTTCGGCCTGGCAAAGGTCCTGGAGGAGGTTAAGGGATACCAGACGATAGCTTCGGGCACACCCTACTACATGTCCCCGGAGCAGACCCTGGGCAAGGATATTGATTACCGGACAGACATATACAGCATGGGAGTGACCATGTTCGAGATCGCAACCGGAAGCCTTCCCTTTGCCACCGGAGATGCGGCCTATCATCATGTGCATACCCCCCCGCCGGAAGTCAGGTCTATCCTGCCTGAGCTCCCGGACAGTCTTAATCAGATAATCCTCAAGTGCATGCAGAAGGAGCCCGAGGATCGGTTCCAATCAGCCCGCGAACTCTTTGATGCCATGAAGGCCGTGAGGTAGATTTGAGACCGCACTACCTCCCGCTTGAAGAGAAGCCCTATGTTTAACCCAAATAATGCAGTTGCCATTTTTTATTTCCCCGCCCAACTGCATCGCAGTGATGCTTGATCGATCTCAGCTATTCGATTTAGTAGAATTTTCAGGTTTTTTCGAAGGCGTCTCTGGGCGGAGATTCTGAGTTTTTTCTTGCGTGCTCTTGAGGCCACCGACATTTTTATTCATGATGACTTGGTGGTTGATGATCCGGGTTAAGGGGTTTGGGCAGGCGGAGGAGGAGTGTAGTCTGGTTTACCGGTTATTGTTCCGACATTTATCGTGATGCCTTCCTGTTGCAGGAATTCGCGAATGATCCGCTCCACATCGGCCTTGGTCAAGCCCTCGGTCTCCTTGTCAAGCCGCGCAAGAAGCCTGTCCAGGCGCTCAAGCACTGAAGCGAGGTGATCCACGGAATCCAGGAGCTTTTCAGCCTTCTCTTCCAATTCCTTTTTTCTGGCGCTATCTTCTGGCCGCAGATACGCGGTAGCTGTTCTCATGTCCTTTATCAGTTCGTGTGTATCCTGGAGCATAGGCTGGAGTTGGGTGAGAGCGGGTCCGGCCTTGCCGCGCATCTCGTGTGTGAGAGATGCCAGGTTGTCGGTGAGTCGGACGAGGTTATCCAGGAGGTTCTTCAATTTGTCGCGGTCTTCCAGGCCTATCTCGCTCATAAGCTCTCCAAGTCTCTCAAAGATGTCATATCCCTGGCTGATGAACTGCTCGATCCGTGGCGGGTCAATGCCGCGCACCGCGGCGCCCTCTTCAAGCTCCGGGTACTCTTTAGTGCCTGGAATGATGTCTATATATTTCTCTCCGATTATCCCGGCCATGTTGATATAAAACCTGGAATCCTCCCGGATAAGGTGTCTTACCCTGCGGTCTATCAAAAGGGTCAGGGCCAGCGAGACTTCCTCTCCCTGGAAACTATGCCCGGCCTCAAAAAACCGGATAGCATCAACCCTGCCCACCTTGACCCCGGATACCCGCACAGGACTGCCCATCTCAATCCCGCCTGCGAAATTGTAGAGCACCTTGATCTCGTAAGTGGTAGAAAAGGGATTGTAACCCCCGAGCATGAATAAAAGGCCAACTATCAGCCCCACTGTTACCGTGACCAGCAAGCCGACCTTGACTTCCAGGCTCAAGTGGTTCATGTCTTGTCTCTTTCACCCCCCGGTCAAATCTCAAAAACCACCTTTATAACTTTATCAGCAATAGTGCTCAAGGTAAAGTCAAGGATTATTATAATCAGGACAGATGTAACCACGGCCTTGGTTGTGGCCTCACCCACGCCCCTGGCTCCTCCGCGGGCCTGAAACCCGTACCAGCAGGATACAATAGGCACCACGGCACCCAGGACAAGGGCCTTGATGATGAGGTTCCCGAAGTCCCCCAATTCCACAAACCGGTTCATGATGGCCAGGTATTGCTGGAAGTTAAAATGAGAAAGGCTGATCAGGTATCCGGCAAAAAAGGCCACTGATGCGCCGAACACGCTCAGGGCAACCTGCATGGTCACGCACGCGAAGAGGCGCGGCAGAACGAGGTAATGCACCGGGTTGATAGAAAGCATCTCCAACGCGTCAACCTGCTCCGTGATCTTCATGCTTCCCACTTCCGCGGCATAGCCAGCCCCGACCTTGGCCGCGACCATTGCCGCAACAACAGTAGGCCCGAACTCCCTGAATATGAGTATCCCGGCGAATCCTGGAACATATTCGGTTGAATGAATCACCCTGCTCAACTGAAAATTCAGCTCCAGGACAGTGATCATGCCGAGAAACCCTAGCACTGCGGTGATCAGGGGAATAGAATTCCAGCCAGCCACCATCATCTGCCGGATGAATTCACGGATTCTGTAAGGAGGCCGGGGAAGGGTCAACAAGGTCTCAAAAAGCAACATGACCAGACCGCCTATCACCTCGAATAGCCGGATCAAATTCAGGCCTATCCCATGCATGGTGATGCCGAGGCGGGCGATGTATAGAATCTGGCGCAGGGTGACATAGATAACCCGGAGGGTTCGATTTTCTCGCAGTGCTTTGAAGACCACCCCGTTCCGCCTCAGAGAGAAATCGGGCCGAAGAGAAAGCTCTCAGCCAGGCGAAAGGTCAGGGAGTTCAGGCTTGCCACGACATAGTCCAGCAGGAATACGGCTATCGAGGCTACGACCAGTGTGGAATTCACTGCCCTTCCCACTCCCTCGGCTCCGCCTTCAGCACTCATGCCCTTGTAACAGCAGACCACGGCGATCACCAGGCCGAAGAGCACGCTTTTTATCATGCCGTTTATGAGCGCCCAGGCCGCTGTCAGCTTACGCAGGTTGACAAGGTAATAACTGATGTTGACATCCAGCAGAAGGCTGGAGATGAGCGCGCCGCCTGCCAGGCTGACAATAAGTCCAAAGATGGTGAGAAAGAATATCATGATCACCACCGCAAGAAACCGAGGAACCACCAGACACTGGAGAGGGTCCGCGCCCAGACAGCGCACTGCGTCCACCTGCTCGGTAACCTTCATTGTGCCGAGTTCCGCCGTGATATAGGCGCCTATCCGGCCAGTGATCATGATTGCAACAAGCACCGGCCCAACCTCGCGGAGAAGCCCCGAGGTCGTCATCCCTCCCAGATATACCTGTGCGCCAAAGAGGTTTAATGCGTAGTTGAACTGGAGCGCGACTATTCCGCCAATAAAAAAACCTGCAACAAGCACTATCGCAATCGAGCGCACCCCCACCTGGTAAAGCTGAAACATGAATTCCCTTACCTCAAAGGGAGGCCGCGGAATCCGGATGATGACCTGGATGCCGAACACGGTCATGGCCCCGAGCTCGGAAAGGAAACTCGCAAGCCAGCCAAATGCCCAACCCGCCCTCCATCGGGAAGGAATATCTTTAACTGGTTTTGTCGCGCTGTCCATGATTTAGTCTGCCTCAATCAGCCCGGCCATGGATGAATTTCTGAACTACAGGGTTCTTGCTTGCAAGGAATTTCTCCGGCCGGCTGACCTCGACAAAGTTCCCGCCATCAAGCAGTGCCACCCTGTCCGCCACTTCTGCCATGCTTGTGAGGTCGTGGCTTACCACGATGCTCGTAACCTTCAGCTTCTCCGCCATCTCCATCATCAGCTTGTTGATCTGATCCGCGGTAAAGGGATCAAGACCGGTGGTGGGCTCATCGTAGAGTAGATACTGCGGACGCAGTGCGATAGTGCGGGCCAGGCCTACCCGCTTTTGCATTCCGAAACTCAAATCCTCCGGCATTCGCTCCATCACAGCCTCGCTCAAATGCACAAGCTCAAGGTTCTCCCTCACTTTCTCGTGAAGCTCCTCTTCGGTCAGATCAAGATGGCGCCTCAGACCGAAGGCTACATTCTCGAATACATTCAGCGAATCAAACAGTGTAGGAAATTGAAACACCATTCCGCATTTCTTCCGGATGCGCAAGAATTCATCCTCGCTATAGTCAGTGATGTCCTCGTCATCTATAAGGATTCGGCCCGCGTCAGGCTTGAGCAGGCCCACGAGCAGGCGGATGAGCACGGTCTTGCCCTCTCCGGTCTTGCCGAGAACGAAGAAGCTCTCCCCCGGCTCTATCCGTATGTCTATCCCTGAGAGCACCCGGTTTTCGCCGAATGATTTGTAGACACCGTGGTATTCAATCACGATGCGAACTCCTTTTCCAAAAACCGCTGGACCTCAGGATGCGCTGATTCCGAAAGCCCTTCCGGAGGCCCCAACTCAATGATCCTGCCGCCTGTAAGCAGGATCACACGGTCCGCCAGTTTGCGCATGACCGCCATCTGGTTGGTCACAAGGAGCATTGTCAGCTTGAGCCTGGCTTTCATCTCGAGGATGAGCTCCGCTATCGCATCAGAGGTAATCGGGTCAAGACCCGCGGCAGGGGCATCGCAAAAAAGAAGACGCGGCTTCCCGATAAGCGCTCTGGCAAGGCCAACCCGCTTTTTCATCCCGCCGGAAAGCTCGCTCGGCATAAGACTCCCGATTTCACCGAGATGTAGCGCGTCCAGTATCTCCTGCACACGGCGGTCAATCTCCACTTGCTCCAGCCGATGAACCTCCCGAAGCACTATGGCGACATTATCGTGCACATTCATGAAATCAAAAAGCGCATTGCTCTGAAATAGCATCCCCACCTGCATCCGGACCCTGGCTAATACTCGACTGGACGCTCTCGTTATCCTCTCCCCGAAAAGATATACCTCGCCCTTGAAAGGTGGAATCAATCCTGCGGCCACCTTGAGGAGGGAACTCTTTCCGCAACCGCTCTGGCCGATCAGGGCAAGGGTCTCGCCTTGTTCCGCCCGAAAGCTCACACCCTCAAGAATAGGCGTGTGGTCAAAGCTAAGAGAGACATCCCGAAATTCGATCCCTCTTGATCCCTCGTTCATGCCTGAAATCTAGCAGACACGCCCATTTCTGTCAATCGCAGGGGTGTGCGACATAAATGGTGACTATCCGTGAAATATACGGCTCCTCTTGAGAATCTGTGGGTAATAGTGACCATTACCGGAATTTTATCCCTGGGTCAGTTCTTTG
>CAZOMR010000042.1:0-16898 GCA_964580655.1 uncultured bacterium | reverse complement strand
ACAACTTTTGGAAATCCCAGGGCCACTTGACCACCATTTATGTCGCACACCCAAGTCCAGATCTCTATTTGGCTTGCGCCCAGGTTTCTGCTAGAATTTAAACGCTTCGTTTTGTCCTTTCTAAGAATAAGGATTGATCATCCCTATTCTAAAGCGGAAAGGGGCAACTGCATTATTTGGGTTTATATGTCGCAGGCCCATACATAACGGAAAATTCCAACGAGGGATGAAAAGATGAATGAGATAAAGTACAGGCCGATCGGGGTCATCCATTCTCCGTTCAAGGAACCCAGGGGAACACCGATACAGCCAGCAGGTGCCAAGGGCATTGATGCAAGGGTTGAGGTATTCCCGGAATACACTGAGGGCTTAAAAGACCTTGAAGGATTCTCACGCATTATCCTGATATACCACTTTCACTTATCTAAGGGGTCGCCCTTGAAAGTGAGGCCTTATATGGATACTGAAAACCATGGGGTATTTGCAATGCGAGGCCCGAGTAGACCGAACCCGATTGGCATCTCTACAGTGCGTCTTGTAAAAATTGAGGACAACCTGCTTCATGTTCAAGAGATAGATATTATAGACGGGACACCTCTTCTGGATATTAAGCCTTATGTCCCGGAATTCGACTCAAGGGATGCTGAAAGGATAGGCTGGCTGGAGAAAAATGTGCAGAAACTTCCTGCAACAAAAGATGACGGCAGATTCGTAAAATAAAAAATTGGGACGCTGGGGCTGTTGAAAAACTATTAACCCTCCCCCTTGATGGGGGAGGGAAAACATAGTTGAATTAGATTAGTTTAGCGGTTTCACAAAAGCTGGACTATGGGTCTTTGAGCATCTTGAAAAATAGGCGAGATGCCGTAAAATAAAGGTATAGAATTCAATGGAATACGACATGCCAGTTTTCCGGCCTCCAAGCGAGGCTGACTCCTTGATAATTCAGGCCACGCTGGGCTGTTCAGCCAACACCTGCACCTTCTGCATGATGTATAAAAGCAAGAAATTCAAAATCCGCAGGTTCGATGATCTGAAGAAGGACATTGAATGGTGCGTTGAGCATGTCCCTTATGTCCGCAGGGTATTTCTCGCTGACGGCGATGCGCTTGTTATCCGGACACCCCAGATGCTCAAGACCCTGGAGCTTCTCTATAATAGCTTTCCTGGGCTTGAGCGGGTTAGGAGTTATGCAAATCCCGGGAACCTCATTGCCAAGAGCCAGGAAGAGCTGAACGAGATTCGGGCCGCAGGCCTTACCATGCTTTACTACGGGATAGAGTCTGGAGACGAGGAGATTCTCCAAAAGGTCAAGAAGCAGGCCACGACCGCAGAGATGATTGAGGGTTGCGGCAAGGCGCACAAGGCCGGCTTTGAACTATCGGTCACCGTGCTTCTGGGCCTTGCCGGAAAAGCAGGGAGCAAAAGGCACGCGGAGCGCACCGCATGGATACTCAACCAGATCAATCCACGCTACATAGGCGCGCTTACCCTGATGCTCGGGCCTCTTGAAAAGCACTTTGCCAGAAGCATGGGAGAGGATTTTCAATTCCTGGATAAAATGGAGACCCTTAACGAGATACGCGAACTGGTGGCCCGGCTGGATGTAAAAAACTCCATATTCCGCTCGAACCACGCCTCCAATTGGTTGCCTTTACGAGGAACATTTCCCGAAGACAAGCAGAAGATTATCCAGGTGATTGACCAGGCTCTCAAAGACCCTGATTCTCCATTGCTCCGGCCTGAATGGATGCGCGCGCTTTAAGCCAGGCCGCCTTTACTGGCCCCTGAGAGAAAAAGAAAAGGCCGGATCGGTTTCTGCCATATGTTTTCAGGCTATAACAAAGCCTGTGTTTCAAGGCGATCAGCCCCTTGGGACCAGGCTATTCTTCTTTTTTTTCCTCAAGCCAGAAATGGGTGCGTATTGAGGGATGAATTTCTTTGTACCAGGAGAGCAGATACAGGATGTCCTTCACATCTGCCCGCGAGAGCTCAGGCCGCATCAGATAAAAAAGCTTTTTATCTCTCCACCATGCCTTGCGGTCATAAATCTCCGGGCTCATCTCGACACCATAAATCTCAGGATGAAAATATATCTCCGACCCCGGATACACTACATGCCACCCCAGTTCTATCCCCCCTCCATATTTTTTGGCAATGCCGAAGGCATACTTGATTGTATCCATGGCTTCGACTCGGCGCTCCCAGGGAAGGCCGATGATGTATGAAAAATTTATTCGGTCAATGAGTTCCCGCTCGCGGAGAATCCTTGCACATTCATCCACCTGCTCAAGCAAGATGCCCTTTTTGACCCTTCTTAAGCCATCCTTATACCCGCACTCCACTCCGATCTCACACAACAAGACATTCAGCCGGGTATAGCTCTTGAGTTTTAGCGGATCAAGAAATTCATTCACCCTGCTGTTCAAGGCAAAGGCGCCGTCGCTTTTGCAAAGGGCCTCGCTCAAGGCATCCAGGTCTTGACCCCTGGATAAAAAACAGTCGTCAACCACATGCCACCCTCGCTCTAACACACTATCCAGGTATGGCTCGGCCCGGTCGAGAACCTTGGCCACTGCCTGGGGACTTATTCCTCGCCAGGTGCGCGGATTCCTTATACTGCAGAATACACACCGATACCGGCATCCGCGTGAGGTCTCGACCGGGAGAAGGTGATAATAGCCCGGAGGTATGAGGTCATAGCGCGGAACCGAATTCTCGTTCAACTCATCTTCACTGAGCAAAGCCCTCTCAGGGGTACGGATGACTTCGCCTCCTTGAAGGAAGCTTATGCCATCCACCGCTCCCGGGTCTCTACCTTGCCCTAAAGCATCTAGCAGGGCCGGGAGTGTCTTTTCGCCCTCGCCCCGGACAATGAAGTCAATCGGGAATTTTCGCAAAAGATATTCATCAAAAAGGCTTGCGTGCAGTCCTCCAAGGATAATGAAAGGCCGGTCGGTTTTGAGTTGAAGCCGCTTGAGTGTTCGCGCTGTCTCAGGCCATGTGGAGGATGTAGCGGAAAAGCAGAGCGCATCATAGCCTGAAAAGGCTTTTCGGAATTCTTCCTCGGATTCCAGGTCCTTATAAAGACATGGGTCCAAAACCTGGACATCATGTCCCGCCAGCTCGGCAAGCGAGGCCAGAAGATATATTGCGAGGGGCGGCGAGATGTCTATTAGCTTAGACTTTACCGGATCAGGATAAAAGGGAGCCGAGGTTAAAAGTATCCGCATCCTTCTCAACCCGCTGGCAGGACCTCTGCCTCCCGGAGGCTGGCCGCGGTATCCTCCGGCATGGCGCTGTTTATAAAAATGCCACTGCCTATCTCGAACCCGGCCTGCGTGGTCACCCGCGGGATCAGGCGCATATACCAGTGAAAGTAATCCTCATCCTCGTCCTTGATCGGCGCGGTGTGAATTACCAGGTTGAAGTCAGGGTTGCCGAGAATCTTGAATGTTCCCGCAAGCGTGCGCCTCAGCACTTTGCCCAGGGCCTTTGCCTGTTCTGTCTCGATTCTCCCGAAGCTTGCGGAGTGCCGAGTCGGGAGTATCCAGGTCTCAAAGGGTGAGCGGGATGCGAAGGGATGAATTACTATAAATTCATCGCTGTCCTCGATAACCCTCACTCCGGCCTTTCGCTCCATCTCGATCATGTCGCAGTAAATACAGCCGCCGCTGTCGTCATAATACCGGGTGGCAACAGCCAGCCTCCGACGCAATGACTGCGGAACAATCGGCGTGGCAACGATCTGACAGTGCGGGTGCTCAAGCGAGGTCCCGGCCGCAGACCCGTGATTCTTGAAGATCACGATGACGCGAATAGTGGGGTCCTGCCGTAAAACCTGGTATCTTTCCCGTATAGCCAGGATGATCTCCTCAACCTGATGATCTTCCATGTGCGGAATATACAGGTTGTGCCTGGGACTCTCAATCAAGACCTCATGGTGACCCACCCCGTTCATCTTGCGAAAAAAGCCATTCTCAATTTTGCGCTCGATGGTGCCACTCGGGTTTAAGGCCGCGAACTTATTGGGAATAACCCGCACCCACCAGTTCGAATCATTGGCCCTGTCCCCGGATCGGTAAGCGAGAAGCTCCGGCGGAGTCCTGGCCTCATTGCCCGGACAAAACGGGCAATCATCCGAAAAATCAGGCGGCATCTCTTTTGCTGGTTTTGCAAAATCATGAGGCCTCTTTGCCCGCTCAGTAGCCAAGATAACCCACTCGTTCGTGGTCAAGTCCTGACGGATCTCGCTCATAATTAAAAATCCTCCTATTGATGTTTATTGAATTCTGATAGTCGGCATCAGAAACAAAGGCTCATGCTCCCGGTAAAGGCTCATGCTCCGTGAATACTTTAGAAATTCCTGCTCATCTTTTGTGAGTAATGTCTGCATAAAAACATCTGAGCCCCGGCCTAAGATAAACTGCCACATGGTCATCGGAGGCCTCTTATAGACCAGTTTCACATCCTTGTCCTCTGGCACGCCCAGATTCTCCTTGACCAGCTTGACCGCGGTCATTATTCCGCCGGTCTCATCAATCAGCCCAATACCCTTTGCCTGGGCACCTGTCCAGACCCTTCCTCTCCCGATCTCCTTCACCTGATCCTTAGAGAGTCCACGGCCCTGGCTCACCTTGCCTGTAAACATCTCGTAGATCTCCTGTATCCAGCTTCGTGTCTTATCCCTTTCACCCGGGGTCAGGCTCCTTGTCCAATCACCGTAGTCTCCGAATCTTCCGCGGCTGAGCGTCACCGTGTTGACACCGATCTTTTTCAGAAGCCGGCCCAGACCGAGGTGAGATGTCAGTACGCCTATGCTTCCGGTAATGGTTCCAGGTTGGGCAACTATCTTGTCCGCACCGCAGGCAATGTAATATCCCCCGGACCCGGCCACATCGGACATTGAGACCACAAAGGGCTTCTTCTCCCTTATCCTCTGTGTCGCGCGCCATATCAGGTCCGAGGCCAGGGCAGAGCCGCCGCCGGAGTCAATCCTGAAGATAACCGCCTTGACAGAGTCATCCTCCGCAACCTTCTTAAGTTCCTTGACCATTCTATCCGAGCCCATCACATCCCCGCTGAAGGGCTGTCCGCCAGGATCCCCGGTCACGATATTTCCCACTCCATATACCACCGCTACCTTTGGCCCGCGATTGATTCCCAGGCGCGATGGCTCTATCTTCGCATATTCCTTTTCCGTCACCACCTTTGCCTTTGAATTCCCGGATGACTTGAATTCCTCCAATACCTCATCCAGATACTTTATCCCGTCAACCAGTCCGGCCTCCAAATATTTATCGGGAAACATGTAAAGCTCGTCCACAATCCCTTCAACCTCGCTCTTGTCCATGCCGCGCGCCTCGGCGATCCCGCTCAATAACTGCTCGTATTCGCTATCAAGAAGACTATCCAGCATCTCCCTCAACTCAGGCGACATATCCTTTGCACCCAGCATGTCCCCGGCGCTCTTATATTCCTTGATCTTATCCACCTCCATATCCACATATATCTTCTCCCATATCCCGCCCAGAAAGATACTGCGGCTTGCAAGGCCGTTCAGGCCCAACATCGAGGACTCCGCGATGTAAACATCCTCGCATGCGCAGGCAATGTAATATTCGAGATTCCCTCCGCCCTCCAGGTAGGCCGCGATCGGCTTTTTGCTCTCCCTGTAATCATTGATCGCATCCCGCAACTCCTGGGCCTTTGCCAGGCCAAAGGAACAGGGCGTGATCTTCAGAACCACGGCCTTGACATGGGAGTCCACCTTCGCCTTGCGCAAGGCCATGATCTTGTCAAGCATGATGGGCAAGGGCTTTTCAATAAGCGCCATGATCGGACTCCAGGCCGGGGGAGCCTCCGGAATATCACCGCCGATCTCCATCAACAACACTGAATCGGAACTAAGCCGCGGCGTCTTGAGGGCCAGGATAGAAAAGCTGATCCCCGCAACTACGACCAGAATAACTATCAATCTCTTCCTCTTCATTTTTTCCCTCCTATGTCTCCTTCTCCTCAGGCCAGGCCCTTTACCAGCCTGATCAATTCCTGGTGAACCTTTCCGTTGCTCGCCCATATTTCTTGTTTATCCAGGGGAACTGGTTTTCCACCAAGGTCCGTGACCTTGCCACCCGCTTCCTCTATGATAAGCTTCCCGGCCGCTATGTCCCAGGGATTGAGATGAAACTCCCAGAAGCCGTCAAACCTGCCTGCGGCAACATAACACAGGTTCAAAGCCGCGCTCCCGTCTCTACGGACGGACTGGACTTCCGGTATAATTCTTTCAAAAATCCTGAGACTCCTGCCAAGTCTGGCTCCCCTGTCATAGGAAAACCCGGTGCCTAAAAGCGCATCCTCCAACCGCTCCACTGCGCTCACCTCAAGTGGCGTATCATTGAGGAATGATCCCTGGCCCCGGATTGCCCTGTATGTCTCATTCATCATCGGGTCATAAACCACACCCAGCTCCACCGTGCCTTTGACCTGAAGGGCGATGGAGACGCAAAAGCGCAGATACCCGTGAGCGTAGTTGGTGGTGCCGTCCAGTGGATCAATGATCCAGACATTATCAGCATCCCCGCGCTCTGCCCCGCGCTCCTCGGCCAGAAAACCGTGATCCGGATACCCCTCCCGGATCATGCCGATTATCGTTTCCTCGCAGGCCAGGTCCACCTCGGTAACCAGGTTCGCTACGCCCTTCAACTCGTACCCCTTGAGCTTGCCAAGATGATCCTTCTGAATCCGGCCCGCCTTCTCGGCCACCTTGAGCGCAAGGCCCATCATGTCATGCAGGTTCACCATCCGCCAAACCCCTCCCGGACTTTTTTCACCGGCCCGACCGAGATGCTAAACAAGCGCATTGGCCCTCTGGTCTTCACTGCTTTCGCTAGCCTTCCCGCTTTTATCGCAGAATGCTTGGATGAATACTCTGCGCATGGGCCCTCCCTGAATTATCCCTGTCACGGCATCCAGCGCCGCGAAATCCCATTTTCTCTTTCTCTCCATGTATCCCACCCAGTAAGGATAGTAACACATGGTCGGCTCGCTTATCTTCTTTATCTTGTATGCCTCGCGATCCTTTAAGGCCCGGCGATATAACTCCCAGCGGCATTCATCGAATATCCTTCTCTTGGCGTCATCACTATCTAACCCGAAACAAAACTCGAAAGCCATATCGCAATCCTCGGATTCAAGCGCTTCCGGATCAACCATGGCAAATGTCCCGAG
Organism: uncultured bacterium; assembly: GCA_964580655.1. Lineage (GTDB taxonomy): Bacteria > RBG-13-61-14 > RBG-13-61-14 > RBG-13-61-14 > CAZOMR01 > CAZOMR01. The sequence goes on along the minus strand of CAZOMR010000042.1, from coordinate 9,668 downwards.
GATGCCATCCAGAGCGGCGCAAAACGGCCTCGTTTTGCCGGACTTCAAGGATACATCCAATGTGAAAAAATAATAAGGAATCTCCACAAGCTCAACTCGCACCGGGGTCTGTCGGCGGAAAGAAAGGAATTTTCCCCGTTTGGACAAAAGCTTCTCAGCCTCTTCCTTTTTGACCCGCGGCTTGAAGATCAGCATCTTGATCAGTCTCGGTGGTCCTGCAGATCCTTCGGAGTATCATGCGTTTTGCTTCTGGCCTTTCTAGATCGCGACATACCCAGGAAAAAACAGAAAAGCCCGATCCCCACAAGCAAAATGCCGGCTGAGAAATTGATGAATTTATCCCAGAACTCATCCGGCACACTTGTGGCATACAGGATCACCACTCCGAAAACAGCCAGGAACACACCTATGGCCAAAAGCGGTTCAAAGACCTGTTCGGATTTTTTCTCAGGTTCTCCGGGTTTCTCGGATTCGCTCATTTTTTCGTCCTAGAAAAATAAATAGACCAGAACCTCAAGTATCGCTACCACCACGATCCATATACGGACATCTCGCCACCTGCTTTTGTCAGGTGCCCCTATAAAGATGTAGTCGCGCGGCAAGCGCAGTGCCAGGATCACAAGTCCCGCGAAGACCAGCACCACGAGAACCTTGACCCCCCACATCGGGATCATCCCAAGAAGGCCGATCAAGGCCTCGCCTGCGGCCTGAAAGAGTTCCTTCATTTCTTAGCCCTCTCCTTCAGCGCGGCCTGCACATCCTCGTCATTACGGTTAAGCCTGAACACGAGTCCCCGCAACTTCTCAATCGGCTCAGGCCTTGTGAGAAGGCTCACTACGACTATCACGATCACTGACCCTACGAAGCTCCACCATGCAATGTAGAGAAAAGGGTCATCGCTCGTGAAAATATGGAGGAAGTGATGCAGTGTGAAGAGACTGACCGAGATAGTAAGCCCTGCAAACAGGCCCGCGAGCCCGCCCCAGGCATTTGCCCTCATCCAGAGCATCCCGAGAAGGATTAACGCCAGGTTCGGACCCTGGATAACGGTCAGGAAAGACTGGATCGCTATGTACATCCCGCTGAACTTGGTAACCACCGGTGCGAACAGAATTCCCCACACTATGAAGACCAGGGTAAGCAGGCGGCCTACTCTCAGGTAATGCCGGTCAGAGGCGCGGCGGACGAAGAACTTCTGGTAGATGTCGCGCATCCAGACAGTTGCTGCGCTGTTCAGGTTTGTGTCCACGCTACTCATGAGCGCGGCCAGAAATGCGGCAAACACAAGCCCTGTCAACCCCGGAGGAAGTAGCTCCCTGATAAGATGCGGAAATGCACGGTCTCCGCTCGTGTGCCCGGCATAAAGTGCGAGCGCGATCATTCCCGGAAAAGTGATAAGGACAGGGATAAGCGCGTGCACAAACCCTCCCCAGATGATCCCGGCCTTGGCGTCCCACTCTGTCCGGGCCCCGAGTGTCCGCTGGATGATGGCCTGGTTTCCGAGCCAGTATGCCGGCGCAAGCACAAACGCCAGGCCGAAGATTATGCCCGGCCACGGATAAGGCGTGGTGGAGTCAGCCGGAAGGAAGAGCTTGAAGTGGTATGATACTCCGGCCCGAGTGCGAATATCTTGTCATGAAGACCTCCCAGTCCCCCGACAGCTATCAGCCCGAGCACAATGATTGCAACCCCGCCCACATACATGATGATTAGCTGGACAACATCAGTCATAACCACCGCGGACAGGCCCCCGGCAAGCGTATAAATCCCGACAACTACCGCGACCAGGATGATATAGACCATGATCTTCCAGTTATCGCCGTAGAAAGGCTCAAGCAGTCCTCGCGCCGCGCCGCCCAAAAGATCATCAGGGATCGGGATGAATACTTCGAACATCAGCCCGGTGGCCCAGTACATCACGCCCAACATGCACGCGAGAAAGCTTCCCCATAAAAGAGCCTGGATAGCCCGAACAGCAGAGTTGTAGCGAAGACCAAGATACTCAGGGATCGTGTAAACACCAGCCCGCCAGTAAAACGGCACAAAGATCAGTGCCCCGAGGATCATTGGAGGGAGGCATCCTATCCAGTCGAAGTTCGCGACAACTATCCCGTATTCAAACCCCTGACCCGAGACAGCAATGAAATCAAGCGCACCGATGTCCGAGACAACAAGACTCAACCCGATCGCCCACCACGGAAGCATCTTGCCAGCTATGAAATAGTCCTTGGAACTCTTTACATACCGGCCAAAATAAACCCCCATAATCATGATACCGGCCATGTAAAGGAATATAATGAAGATGTCTATGCGGGCAAGGGACATTTATTTATTTCTCCCCAAAGATAAAAGCTCTTCAATTGTCTCAAGAAAAGCTTTTGCAAATTCTTCTCTTTGAGCTTCTAAAGTATCATATTTTTCTGGTTCATAATCCAAATATAAATGTATATCAGATTCATCCTCATAGTAATCCTTCTCCTCTCCTTCTTCATAAGTTTCTTTGATATAAGCTATGATTTCAGGAGACGTTTTAATCTTTTCTATACAAATCCCGGGAACAACACCATAAATCGGCTCACAAATGCTAAATATTGCTTTAATATAACACACTTTATTGGGGGAATGTATTTCAAATGGATATCCATTTCTCATCAAGCAATCCGAAGAAATGTCGGCGAAAAACATCATCTTTCTCCAGGCACCATGCCAGGCTGACTGAAAGAAAATTCTCAAACCATTGAGGCTTCGCATATCGGCTTATAAGCTCAAATAAATTGAGGTTTCTCATGTGGTCCCTGAATGTTCAAAAGTTATTTTATTTTTTCAAGTCATTCACCAGCGATTGGATTTGTATCTTTAGTTTCGGCAGGACATGTTACGGTGTCCCATATCTGATTCAGATCAACTCCGAAATACTGATGAACCAGAACATTTCGCATTGAAACTATATCTGGCCAGGGTATTTGTGGATGATTATCTTGTAAATCTTTTGAAAGATTTGCCGTTGCTTCACCGATAATCTGTATATGATGAATAACCCAGACCTGGATAAGATCATCTTTGAAAAAGACATCTTTACCTCTGGCGGCATATTTTTGAATTCTCTCTATCGCTTCCAGAATGTCCAGAAGCCTTTCACGATCGTCTCTCATATAGGGACTGCCTCTTTAAAAACCCGGTCCCGAATCCTCTCTCGCAGGCCATTTTCGCTCACAACATCCACTCTCACTCCAAGCAGGCTCTCCAGTTGATTTACTAACGCCGCATGTTTCAACAATGTAGTGCCGGGTTCAAGCTGAACCAGAAAATCCACATCGCTTTCAGGGTCCGCCTCTCCGCGAGCAACAGACCCGAACACACGCACATTATAAGCCCCGTGCTCTTTTGCTATCCTCAATATTTCCTCTCTCTTGTCCTTGATTATCTCATTTATTGTCATAGGTTATCTTCCTTCATTATTCAATTTTAAACCTTTTATCAAATTTGCTCAACCCCGGGTTCAAGGGGGTCGGTATAGCGCCTTGACAACTGAATTTCTGATATTACCGTTTTCCGATTTACTCTTTCCTTTCTTCCAGAGGATAAAGCTGATCTCCTATTTTCAAAAAATATTTTTTATGCTTTTGAACCAGGTTCTTCATGAGTTCATAGTATGCTGATCTCAAGAACCGTGCCGGGTATTCATTGTTTTTGACCATGCAGTAGAGCACATTATCCTTTCCGACCCAGAGTGTTGTTGGGTCCAGTTCCTCTGTGGTCTTGTCATTGAGAATCAGCATGGCTTTTTCGTCTGCCCACCTGACTGTGCGTACCATGTAAGGCGTGTCCTCTACAATTATCCTGGCCCACTCCGGCTCCACAACCAGCCTATACCCGCCCTCCGGGTCCTTGAAAACAGAGCGGCTGAAAAGCTCGACCGTGAGCTGATGCGTGATCGGCTCATTCTCGTAAAACCAGTTTCCCTCCTTGTCCAGCATTATCTGCCCCGAATACTGCGACTCAAATTCCTTCTTCACGCTCATACCAGAAATCTCCAGACAACTTTTTCTTTCTATCGTATCAAATAACTTGAATGAGTTCAAAGTTTAAGGTTCAAGGTTCAAAGTTCAGCGTTCTGGCGCAGGCGGCTCACCTGAACTTGAAAAAGCATGCCATTTTCGTTTAAGATTATGCTTGAGAAAAGGAGAATTAAAATGAGGAAAGCGACTTATCTGAGATTCATGTTTGCGGTCTTTTTCGCCGCGCTGGTAATCTTTTCGGGACACGCGAGAGCTGACTCATCCCCGCTAGACCTTCTTGACACAGCCTTTGTTGTAAAAGGGAAAGCGGATCAGCGCTTTGATCTGCCGGATACATTTCCTGGAAAGGCTTCAACCCCTCTTGGCCCGGGCGAGGCCATGGAGTATCATTTTAAGACCCAGGAGACATCAATCCAGGTCAAGCTGATCCGGTTTCCGAACCAGCCTTTCGCGGTCTTGGGGTTCAGCCTGCCTGAAGGCATGAAGGATGCGGCGACCGGTGACTACAACCTGCCGGCTCTTGCGTTTGCTCTCAAGCCCAGGCAGGAATATCCTCGCGTGTTCACTTTTGAGATGAAGGCCTTCGCGCCGCCGACTCATGAGCTCATTCCCACGGCAGGCCCGGTGATTCTCTACAATGACGATCTCGATACCATCATCATCTCGCCTCTCGATAACTTCTGCGTGGGATTGACTTCTCCGAAGGGAGGCGAGCTTCTCGCCGGGATAGAGGGCGAGGTTCTCGAATTCCCTGAAGGCTTCACTCACAAGGTGCTCGTATATGCTGGCAAGGGCATCAATGCATCCATGGAAGAATGGAGCTCTTGCCTCAGAAAGTGGCACGGCAAAGAGAGGATTGATCCTTACAAGGACAAGCCGCTCTCATACCTGGGATACTGGACTGACAACGGGTCGTACTATTACTACAAAACCGAGAAGGGCATGAACTACGAGGATACCATGATCGCTGTGAAGGAGGATGCGGACAGGCTGGGCATTCCTTACGGCTACTTCCAGCTTGATTCATGGTGGTACGAGAAAGTCATGAACTTCTGGCTTACCGGCGGCGCACTTGTCTGGGAGCCCAAGCCGGAGGTCTTTCCCAATGGGGTGGACTACCTGCATGAGGCCATCGGCCTGCCATTCGTGGCGCATAACCGCTGGTATGTCAAGAAGACCCCGCACAAGGCGGAATACAACTTTATTGACGGCGAGGGCTGGCGCAAGCCTTCCATACCCACGGAACAGCGCTTCTGGGACATGATAATGGACAATTGTGTCAAGTGGGGGGTCGAGGTTTATGAGCAGGACTGGCTGGTCACCATGTACTGGGGGGTACCATACCTGCGAAACGGGGTGGACCACGCCGAGACCTGGCTGGGCCAGATGACCGGTGCGGCCAGAGACCGCGGTCTGACCATGCAGTTCTGCATGGCGCCACCCGGATTTTTCCTGCAAAATGTCAAGCTCGGGCCCATCGCCACACACACGCGTTGCTCCGGCGACTATGTGGCCGGTGCGCCCAAGACCTACTACTGGCCCAAGTTCTTCAAGACAAGCATGCTTGCATGGGCGGTCGGTTTCTATCCTTTCAAGGACTGCTTCATGACCATGCCCGGCCAGCGCACTCTACGGAGCGAGAAATGCGGAGTTCAGGAGACCCTTATATCAAATCTCTCCGCCGGCCCGGTCGGCCCGGGTGACAAGATCGGCTTTGCGGACAAGGAACTGCTCATGCGAACCTGCCGGACCGACGGCCTGCTCCTCAAGCCGGACAAGCCGGCCATGCCCATTGACGAGATGTTCCTTGATACTAAAAAGCCATTCATCGTGACCACATCCTCCGAACATTCCGGCAAGAGATGGCATTATGTCGCGGGCTTTAACATTTATCCTGCTCAATACAAGGACAAGTCCATAAGTCTGAGCCAACTGGACATAGAGGATGAGGCAGTGATCTGGGACTGGCGGGAGCAAAGAATTCTTGATTCAGCAAACCGGGTCAACTTTCCCGACAAGATGAAGAAGAACGATTACGCTTATTACATTGTTGCCCCGGTCCTTGCAAACGGCATGGCCGTGATCGGCGAGACCGAAAAATTCATCACGGCAAGCAAAAAGCGGTTCTCGGAAATCAGTGCGGACAAGAATTCCCTTGTCATCAAAATAAGCGGTGTTCCCGGAGAGAGGATTAAAATTCTGGTCTATTCGTCCGGGGACCCGGAATCCATCACGAACAAACAAGAAGAAAAGATCAAGTTCGATTACAGGAATTCACTGGTCTCAATCGAGATTATCCTTGATTCAACCGGCGCGGATGAGTTGATTGTGCTCTAGCGCTGGATGGGCGCTGAATAGCCGGTTTGACAGCCTTGGATGCGGCTGATAGATTTATTACTCGGAGATCAATAGATGACACCTTTAATCAGCAAGCAAATGATTTTCCCCTCCCTTGATGGGAGGGGATTAAGGGGAGGGTGGCTCTCTATAAGCTTTTCAATCACCCCCACCCTAACCCTCCCCCATCAAAGGGGGAGGGAATTCAATTGAAGTGTCAACTATTTAGTGCTCCCATTAATAATTTAATAATCTTTGCCTGAGGCAAGAACGGTGCAATGCTCTTACTGCGGTCGCGAGGTGAAGGCGACTGTGCATTTACGCAAGGCAGACCCGGGTTACAGGGTGGATTACTATGTGCTCTGGACCGGCGACCTTGAAGAGGTTGCCATAAAGAATCCCCGCGATGAATCCGAGATCATAGAATTTTACAAGCTCAATAATCCCCGCAAGGTAATCACATGTTCTGAATGTGCGGCGAGAAGCGATATTCAGGCCGAGCTTGAGCGGCTGTTTTCCGGCATTCCAAAATCCGGGACAGGGTTGATGGAAGAATAATTTTACCGCAAATCCTGCAGATCCGGAGGGTGCACAAAGGAGCCTTGATGTCAAGAATCCAGTTCGCGATATGTGCGCTCCTGGTTTTAGCCCTGGTTATGGTCTTTACCCGGGAGGCTTTTGCCCCGAGCGGGATGAAAGAACTTCCTGACCGGATCAGGTGGAAGAAGGATGGCGCGGAGATGGTCAAGGTGCCAGCCGGAAAGTTCTGGATGGGCTCAGGCCGAGGCCCGGGTGCAGAGAAGCCCCGGCATCAGGTATTCCTGGAGACCTTTTATATAGACAAATACGAGGTGACGAACACCATGTATCTGGCATTCTGCGTGGATACAGGCCATAGTTTGCCTGTTCACTTGCGGCGCAGAATGATCCAGCAGGGCCGCGAGAATCACCCTGTGAACAATGTTACATGGAGCGATGCGGATGCTTACTGCCGGTGGGCCGGAAAGCGTCTTCCCACTGAGGCTGAATGGGAGAAAGCCGCGCGCGGAACGCAAGGAAGGATATACCCATGGGGTAATGGCTGGAATGCACGCTTGAGCAATAACCGCACAAGCCAACAGGAAAGCACCATGCCCGTGGGAAGCTTCCCGGATTCTGCGAGTCCTTACGGTGCGATGGACATGGCCGGAAATGTCTGGGAGTGGACCGCGGACTGGTATAAATCGTATCCCGGGGCAGGGGCAACCTTTGATGAAAGTGGCAAGCGCCGGGTGGCGAGGGGCGGAGCATATTTTTACAGCATCGAACTTCTAAAAACCGCGAACCGGTATCCGCTTGATCCGAATGACGCTACTGAGCACGGCGGCTTTCGCTGTGTTCTGGATCTGGAACCACATAAAGAGAAATAGCCGAGCCGAGCTTCAGCTTTCCACGCCTTTACATACTGAGCCAGCTTTGTACCCGACTGGATGACCCCGGATTCCCAGGCGGCTTATTCATTCATTTCATACATGTCCTTTAATGCGTGAACATGATTTTGCCAGATATTCTGGTATCGCGCCTCATTAACAACAGGCTTTCGGATAATCTTCATGGAATAATCCACCTGCTCTTTCGTAGCGCTTTGCTTTCCAAGCAGTTCCAGCGCGAAATTTGAGAAGTCCCTCACCATAAAGTCAAATATTTGATCCACAAGGTCATCCTCAATGTCATATATTTTGGCGTTTTCCAAGATGAGCTGTCCGTAAACCACCAATGTGAACATGTGTCCAAGGGTCATCAGGAAATCCGTATCCATTTGTTGGGCTTCGGTGGGACCGGCATTGGCTATAAGTCCCTTGAAAACTTCTATCTGTTCCTCAAACAGGTTTACATTGGGCAGATCATAGCTATCATAAGCAATGTGATAGTCGTGGAACATGATTTTGCCCATGCCCTTTGTCGGCCCCTGTTTGAAAAGAAAAGCGTCATTGCCAGCTTGCATTTGTTTGCCAACCTCTGGATACTCGGCAGGGTTGAAGAAGTAATTGGCTATAAACTTCACAATAAGGGCAATGTTAACATGAACAGTGCCCTCAAGCCTTGGCAATGTCCGTATGTCTCTGGCCGCCATTTCAAAATAGGTATCCTTTTCAAAACCCTTGGCCGCAATAATATCCCAAAGCAGGTCTATCACATCCTCGCCCTGTGTCGTCACCTTCATTTTTACCACAGAGTTGTAAAGAATGTAACGCCTGTCATCTAGTGATGCAGTGCGCATATAATCCGCAGTCCTGAGGGCAGAGAGCTTCATTGCCACAAGCCGCGTATAGGCATCCGTAAACATCTGCTTGACATGTGTGAAATCCGTTACATACATATTGTAGAGTCTGCGGTTTGAGGCGTGATTGATAGCTTCATACAGGGCATGGGTGCATATTCCGATTGACGCCCAGCCCAGGTTATACTTTCCAACATTGACAGTATTAAGCGCGGTCTCCCACGCCTCCCGACCCTTTGAAAGAATCTCCGCCTCGGTGATGGGATAGTCATGAAGCGCGAAATTGGCCACATAGTTCTGGGACTCACAGACATTTTTCTTTAGCTCATACTGAGGCTTGCCAAAATTGGCCACGAAGAACACATAATCGCCAGTGTCGCTCATTTTGCCAAAGGTGGATACCATCGCGGCCTCATTGCCATTGCCTATGTAATACTTTTCACCATTGGCTTTGTAGTTTCCATCTCCCTCCGGCGTAAGCGCCATTTCAGTAGAATAGATGTCCGCACCATGTTGCTTTTCGGACAGGCCAAACGCAAATATCGCTCCATTCTTGAGATGCTCGGCGGCTTTCTTCTTGGCATCCTCGTTGCTGGACATCCAGATGGGACCGAGACCCAGGATGGAAACCTGCCAGGTGTACCAGTAGCACAATCCATAAAAAGAGATAATCTCATTAAATTCGCATATTCGCCAGGTGTCCCAGCGAGAGTCCGGGGCCCCGTACCCCGAGGGGGTGAGAAGGGTCGCGAAAATTTTCTCTTTTTTTACAAATTCCAGAAAGTCTGAATACCATGTTCTGTTATGATCGTCCTCTTTGACCTTTGCCCTTCCCTTGTTCTCAAAAAATTCAATTGTCTTGAGCATAATTTCCCTGGACTTTTCGTCAGGGTATTCACGGTCGTGTTTTTTGGGGTTTAATAAAATCATAATCATGCCTCCTGAAAAATTTTTCAAATTATAGCAGATACTTTCTTGTTAATCTACACATTTAAGAAATTTGGGTGTGCGACATAAATGGTGACTATCCGTGAAATATACGGCTCCTCTTG
>CAZOMR010000041.1:0-17120 GCA_964580655.1 uncultured bacterium | reverse complement strand
TTTGATTCAATGGCAAGCTCCCAATTTCGTAAAGGCAGTCGGCACGGCAATCATTTGTTACAATAAAAACGCTCAATTTAGGTAATAATATATCTTTGCCACTGACGGGTCAAGGTGTCCGGGATTTGGGGAATATCCTGCTCGGATTTTCCTGTCACGACTTGCTTTTTGTCTTGATTTTGTCTAGATTGATTGCACAAAAAAAGAATGCAGGTTCTTTTGATATATCCTCGCCTTAATTACCCCGGTTACGGCGAACTGCAGGAACCCCTGGGTCTGCTTTACATCGCGGCTTCGCTCGAGCAGGCCGGATTCACAGTGGAACTTGTTGATTTGACCCTTGCTGAAAGCCATGCGGTTCTGGATGATCCATTACGCAGGACCGATGTTGTCGGGCTTGGCTGTTCCACGGCTCTTTTCAGCCGGGCTCTGGCCACGCTAGAGTATATCCGGGAGCAGAAGCCTGGTGTGCCTGTAATCATCGGGGGGCCTCATGCCACAGCATGCCCGGAAGATGTCATAGAAAAGGGGTTTGACTTCGCCGTGATCGGCGAGGGAGATATAACTACGGCGGAGTTGATCACCAGGCTGGCAAGTGGCCAGGACCCGCACCGCACCCCCGGGGTGATCTGCCGACACAACGGCGAACTTGTGCAGGGTGAAAAGAGGCCCTTTGTGGCCGACATTGATTCCCTTCCCTTTCCTGCCCGACACCTGCTGGATTACTCGCCCTACATTGAAAAAGGCATGTTCCATATCGGGATGTTCGTGTCCCGGGGTTGCCCTTATCGATGTACATTCTGCAAGCCGATGCAGGATATGCTCTTCGGGAAGAAGATTCGCATCCGGTCTCCCGCAAGCGTTGCCCGCGAGATGAAAGCCGCGGTGGAGTTGATGGGCGAGCGGCTATTCCTTTTCCGTGACGACACCATGGCTGGCTTTGGCCCGGCTTGGTTTGAAGAATTCCGCGAGGCTCGCAAGCAAGCAGGGATTGAAAATCTCCACTGGTCCTGCCAGGCCCGTGTGGACCAGATTCATCCGGAGATTCTCACAATTATGAAGTCAAACGGATGCCTGGGGATTGCCTTTGGCGTTGAAAGCGGTTCGCAGAAAATCCTGGACTATTACCGGAAACAGATGACAGTGGAGGACACCATCAGGGCCTTTGACCTTTGTCACCAGTTCGGTATCGGGACACATGCCTTTATCATGATGGGCGCGCCGGTGGAAACTCGCGAGGACCTCGAGAAAACCGTAAACCTGGTAAAGAGAATCCGCCCGGAATCCATCTCCCTTTCAATTACCACCCCGGCTCCGGGTAGCGCCCTTTACGATGAAGCCATGGCTCAGGGGATTATCAACTATCAAACTTATGAGGATACGGACTATTTCCTTAATCAGGAGCCGATGCGGCTCGAGCATCTCAACCGGGATGACATGGCCTGGGCACATGCCGAGATTCTCAAGCTTGTTCCTGATACCTTTCACCTCCAGCATTTCCAGGCGCAACAGCGACGCTGGCAAGCGCAGAAGCTAAAGCCGGATCATGTCAGCAAATGAAAATGACCTGGATCAGCGCTTTTGTAGCCGGCATGTTCGGCACGGCCATAGCCGCCTGGCTTGATGTCTTCTGGGTTATTCCCGGCTCGATCGCCATTGGAGCAGTAGTGGGATTGGCCATCGCTTACGGCCTGGATATATTCACCGACAGGGCCGGCAAGACCCTCACCTCCAGATATAACAGCGATGAAACCTATTCCGATGTGATGTACAAAGGGGACCTCATTCATGCCAACCATCTTTTCCGGCAAGGCCGTTACGAGGATGCCCTTTCTGCATTCAAGGAAATCCTGGCCAGGGATCCTGGCAGGGTCGAACCCCGCTTCAAGATAGCCCGCATCTATCAGATCGGGCTTAAAGACCCTGAGCAAGCCAGGAAGACATACGAGGGCCTGCTGGACCTTTTCGCTGAAAGCCTTGGTGAAAACAATATGTATGTGATTGAATCGCGGCGCGCCTTGAAAGAGGTTTAGGGGGTGAACGGGTGTGCGACATAATGACTATCCGTGAGATATACAGAACAAAGGTATAGCCAATGTAGGGGCAGGGCTTGCCCTGCCCGATTTGGGCGCGGCAAGCCGCGCCCCTACGCCCTTTACTATGACAGCCATCACCAATCATGTCGCACACCCCGGTTGAACAAGTTGCTTGACAGGGAACAGCGAAGGTTTTAAACTGCCGGTAACTTTTCAAGGAGGGAATGAAGATGAAATTGTTTATTGATACGGCCAATATTGAGGACATCAAAAGTGCGGCCAGTATGGGCCTGTTGGACGGGGTAACTACCAATCCCTCTTTGGTGGCCAGGGAGAAACGTCCTTTTCGAGAGTTGATCCTTGAAATATGCGAGCTGGTCAACGGGCCTGTGAGTGCGGAAGTGATCAGCCTGGAGACGGAAGGAATGATCACGGAGGCCCGAGAGCTCCATAAAATTCATCCTAACATCGTGTGCAAGATACCGATGACCAAGGCCGGGGTCCAGGCGGTCAAGGTCCTTGAGGATGAGGGAATTCGCGTCAATGTCACCCTGGTCTTCTCCCCCCTGCAAGCCCTTCTCGCGGCCAAGGCCGGGGCTAGTTTTGTAAGCCCTTTCATAGGAAGGCTGGACGACATCGGTCATCATGGGATGAAGCTTGTGGAACAGATATTAACTATCCATGATAACTACGAGTTTGACACCGAGGTCATAGTCGCAAGCATTCGCCACCCCTTGCATGTGGTGGAAGCGGCCCTTCTGGGCGCTGACATCTCTACCGTGCCCTTCAAGGTGCTTGAGCAGTTCACCAGACATCCGCTTACCGATGTGGGGATCGAGCGCTTTCTCTCCGACTGGAAAAAGGCTGGAATATCCCTGGAATAGATTCTTCCTCGGGCTTTAAGTATCTCCCCGAGAGCCGGAGCTACCCGATGCGTATCGGCCCTTTGGAATTGGATGGGAATGTTCTCCTGGCGCCCATGGCCGGGTTCACAAGCTGGCCCATGCGCCTTTTATGCCGAAGAATGGGCGCGGCGTGTGCCTTTACAGGGATGATCAGCTCAAATTCTCTCGTGCGCGGAAAGGGCCGTGCAAGAGGGCGGACAGAGAATTTGATGGAGAGCCATCCAGACGAAAGCATCCTTGGTGTCCAGATATTCGGTGCGGAACCGGAGATCATGGCCGAGGCCGCGGCAATGGCCGAGGCGCAAGGAGCTAGCATGATTGATCTCAATCTCGGTTGCCCGGTGAAAAAGGTGGTGAAAACAGGAGCGGGAGCGGCCCTGCTAAAAGACCTGAAAAGGGCACAGGCCATTTTCAACAAGGTCAGAAAGGCCATTCGTATTCCACTCACCATCAAAATCCGCTCCGGCTGGGACACGAATTCTCTCAATGCGCCTGAGATCGCACAGAGGGCCGAGTATGAAGGCGTGGATGCAGTCATACTCCACGCTCGCAGGGCCTGTCAGGGTTTTGCGAGCCCTGCTGAGTGGTCCATGATCGCGCACACCGTGGCCGCGGTCAAAATACCGGTCATCGGCAACGGCGACATCCGCTCAAGCCACGATGCACAAAGGATGCAAGCCGAGACCGCATGTGAGGCTGTGATGATCGGAAGGGCCGCACGCGGCAACCCCTGGATATTCCGAGAGGTAAAACAAGGCCACAGCCCGGCCTCCCAGCCTTGCTCCAGCAGTGAAAGACACGAATTGATTGCTGAACACTACCGGTTGATGGTGGAACATCTTGGGCCTTACCAGGCCACGCTTGAGATGCGAAAGCACCTTGCCTGGTACAGCAAGGGTCTGCCCGAAGCCAAGAGCTTTAGAGAGCAAATAAACCGGACACAAAGCCCTGAGCAGGTGTTGTCCCTGATTGACCAATACTTCGGGACTCACTCTCTCATGGAGGTTGAAAATCATGCTTGAGGCAGGAGAGCTCGGGCTTGTCGCCGCGAAGAGCCGAAGGCAAGGTCTCAAGCTGAAAAGGATATTAGGCCGAACCCGCTTGGAGGTCGAGTTCGCCACGGACAAGAAGCAGGCTCTGGCCATGTTGAGAAAGAATATTTTTGCACTGGCCGTGATAGAGTTAGAGCTCCTTGGCTCAAGGCCGGAAAGTTTCATGGCCAAGATTCGAGCCGAGGGCATCCAGACCGCTATCCTCATCCAGGCGCCGGAAAGCCAGGTCAAAAAATCCCTGGCTGTCGTGGCCGCCGGGGCTGATGATTACTTGCTCTCGCCCTTCACAGTCTCTGCGGCGGAATTCATCATCCAACGCCTGCTTCTCCTTCGCAAACACGGCCTTTCTGCTGTCAGGCATGCGAGCCCGGCCAGGGAACCGGCTTCACTTGCCCAGATGATTCGCAAACGGCTAAAGCCCTTCTTCGAGCAGATTGACACCTCCACTCCGGCTGACTGGCATGAAAAATTGATGGCTGAATTTGAGCGGCAGGTGATCGGCCTGGCTCTGGAGAAATATCACGGCAACCGGACCCAGGCCGCCAAACTGCTCGGCATAAACCGAAACACCATTACCAAACACATGCACCGCCTGGGCATCAAGTAGGCGGTTAGGGGATTCCCAGCAGATTTCTCGCTATATCGAGCACATTTCCCGCCTGGATCGGCTTTGTGATGTAAGCATTAGCACCCAGGGCCAGAGCCCTCTCTCTGTCTTCGGCTCCCCCTTCCGTGGTGATGATCATGATGGGGATGTTACGATATTTCAGGTCCCGGCGCACCAGACTGATCAGCTTGAGACCATCCATCACCGGCATGTTGATGTCCGTGATAATCAGATCAAAGGTGTCTGCATTCAGCTTCTTCAAACCTTCAACGCCATCGCCAGCTTCAGTAATCTCTACATTCCTCATCCTCTTGAGGGCAAAAGCAATGAGCTGGCGCATGGTCGGAGAATCCTCAATCACCAGAATCTTCAATTCCGCCATTCCTCTTTTTCTCTTTCCCTTTCTCTCTTATTTTTGCAAATCTCAGTGAGTAAGTAGTTCCATGAATCCTTCTATGGTGCTCAATTTACGCTGGGCCTCCGAATACAACTTGGCGCTGAACACGGCAGTGGCCGCATGTCCTGCGAGAAGAGTGAACAACTCGTAATCTACATTGGCAAACTGGGTCTTCTGCGGCAAGAGCCTGTAAAGCACTATCACGCCGATCACCTCATCCTTGATCTTCAAGGGGATGCAAACCATTGGATCCGAAAGGTCCGTCTCGCCCCGGGATTCGTTTTTCTCAGGGGCATAATAATTCTCTCCGGAAGCCGCGGCCTGACCTATTATTCCTTCTCCCAAGGGGATCGGCGGCACCTTCTCCAGTGGAATCCCCTCCATGGACATCGGTATCAAATTCTGGCTTTTCTCGTCAAGAAGGAGGATCCCGAACTCCTCGGCCCCGATAAGGTTGATGATAATTTCCATGATGATCTGGAGCACTTCCTCGAAATCCAGCGTGGAATGAAGCTGATAGCTACAAACATAAAGATTGGCCAGGTTATTGTTCTCCTCCTCTACCTCGACATACCGGTTGGCGTACTCCTGATTCTCGCTCTCCACCCGTTTATATTCCTCACATAGCCGTTCCTTCTCATCCTCAAGCCGGCGCAGTTCATCTGTCAGGTATGCATGGTAGTCCCCTTTATCCATCCGGGACTGAAATTTCTTGTTGTCCTCCTGGAGCTGTACGGATAAAAAGCGGAGTCTCTCGTTCTCGTCCATGATCTCCTTGATGAATTCTACCCCTTTATTCACCATAGCGATAATATCTTCTGTCGGCCGACCTGATTGTGTCGAATCCTGCAGAACCTCGCTTTTGTCTTCTTCTCTCTTCTCCACTAATCCTTCTCCTCCTTCACCGGGCCTTTTACATTACACAGACGCAAGATCGCCCCTGAAATTTCTTCTAACGGAAAGACCTCGTCCACCTGGCGGGTCGAAATAGCCTCTCGGGGCATACCATAAATGATGCAACTCTGCTCGGATTCAGCCATGGTGCGACCTCCTGCTTTCTTGACCGCCTCTATTCCGGCCTTGCCGTCCGAGCCCATCCCGGTCAATACAACCGCCAGCATCCGCTCTTTATAAATCCCGGCCGCTGAGCGAAACAGCTTGTCAATCGAGGGTACATATTTATCCCCGGACTTCCGTTTCTCGGCCTCGACGACCACTGCGCTCTTTCTCTTTTTGAGTCTCAGGTTGTGGCCTCCGGGGGACAGTAATACCTTGCCCTTCTCCACCTTGTCCCCGGATTGCGCTTCCCGGACCTCAAGGGCGCAGTTACGATTCAGACGCTCTGCGAAGGCCCGGGTGAACCCGGCTGGCATATGCTGGCTTATCACGATAGCTGATTGCAGTCCGGAGGGCAAGCTCCAGAGAATGTTCTGGAGGGCAGATGGCCCGCCTGTGCTCGCCCCCATCGCGATCAACTCGATCTCGTGTGGCTGAGGCACCGCTTGCGGCTGAGGCGGCAAGGTCTCAATCCATCTCCGGCCCTCCTGCTGACCCAGACGCCTCTGGATATTACGCATCCGCAGTTCTGTCACCAGCTTCAGTTTGAAAAGCAAGTCCCGCTTTAGCACCTCCGGGTGTTTATCATGATCTGTGGGACGAGCCAGGAAATCAACAGCGCCCAACTCCAGAGCCTTGAAGACATTCTTGTCCTCATGCAGAGAGCTCACCACCAGCACCGGCGTGGGCAGGCTTTTCATCAGGATCCGGAGAAAGGTGAAGCCATCCATATGTGGCATCTCCAGGTCCAGGGTTACAAGGTCCGGGCGCACATCAAACGCGCGCTTCAGTGCCTCCTCGCCGTCACGCGCCACACCCACCACCTTGGCGAAGTCCGAGGAATCAATGATCTCGCTCAAGCCCCGGCGACAGAGCGCGGAATCATCCACCACCAACACCCGGATCGGCCTGGATTCGCTTGTTATCATGCCTCGCAGACCTTTTCGGGTTTCTGATAAACCAGATCATGCTTCAGATGTCGGAGCTGGAAAGCGGTGGAGATATTCATCAGCGATTCAGAATGCCCGAGAAGCAGGTATCCTCCTTCCCGAAGCAGGTGCCAGAAATTTTCCACTAGTTTCCGTCTCATTTTCGGATGAAAATAGATGATCACATTCCGGCAGAAGATCACATCCAGATTTTGAAGATACGGCGCTTCGCGGCATTCCAGCAAATTAAGCTTGTCCAGTCTGACCATTTCCTGGATCGCCTTGCTGATCTGATACTTGCCGTTTAGCCGGGTAAAATATTTCCGGAGATGGCGATCATCCATCACCCGGAAGGATGAACTGCCATATATTCCGGCGCCAGCCGTTTGCAGTGCCGTGGCGGAGATGTCGCTGGCGTAAATTTCCACTTTCCACTTGGGAGGCAGGTTCATTTCCTTCAGGATCATGGCCAGCGTATAAGGCTCCTCGCCAGTCGCGCAACCAGCACTCCAGACGCGGAGCCGTGCATCTCCGTGCATTTCCTTCTTTTCAAGCAATGCAGGGACAATCTCCTCCCGGAAGGCGCGAAGCTGAAATTCCTCCCTGAAGAAATATGTTTCCTTGGTGGCCAGCTCGCCTGTGATTCTTTCCAGTTCATCCCTGCTGGTTTCCGGCCTTTGCAAATAGCTGACGTATTCGGAGAAATCCTGGTAATTCAGCGCCTTTAGTCGGTGGGCCACCCTCCGCTCCAGGAGGTATTTCAACTCCTTGTCAAAGTAAATTCCCCCGTAACCTGCAATCGTGTCTCTGAGCCATTCAAATTGTTCAGGGCTCATCTCCATGGTCCGGGGCGCGGCCCGGACGGGCGGAGCCATCTCCTTGAGAAGCGCGGCCAGGTGAATTTGGACATCTCTGTCCTTTTGCGCAAGCTCCTCTTTGAACCAGTCAGGCTTTTGTGTCCGAATCCGTGAAAGCGACTGGATTACCTCGCTCTGAACCGTGTCATCTTCCAGGGCAGAGAGTAGATAGCCAAGCGCTTCCGAGTTTCCAAGAAGACCCAGTATCCGGGCTGCACTCCGCTTTATTTCCATATGGTCGCTCTGCAAGAATTCACCTATCTCATCGAGAGAGCGCCCTTCCAGGCTACGGCGCACCTCATGTTCCAAGACACGCTTCAAGTCATCCTGGTCATCAGAGCGCTGACCTATCTTAAACAATGATCGCAAGGCCGTCTGCCGCGCACTGCGGGAGGTGTCCAGGAGTCCAGAGGCTAAAATCCGCACAGCATCCTGATTCTTGCTTTCTCCTAAAACCTCAAAAAGGGCGCGATGCAGGATCTTCCGGCCTGAAAGTTCCTGCACCAGAGAGATTGGGATCTCTCTGCCCATTCGACCAAGGGCGTGCAGGGAGCTGAAAACAGTTGTCATGTCGGAATGATGCAGAAGCCCGAGTAACCTTTGATAGGCCTGATCCCCGCCCAGATTACCAAGCGCCTCGATCGCGGCAAGACGAACATTATCCTCCGGATCATTAACAAGATTTAAAAGAATTTCCAGGGTCTCCGGTGCCTTGATGTAGCCAAGGATGTCAACGAGAAACTTCCGCACATCGGGATCCGTTGTGTTCATGGCCTGGATCACTCCGGGAAGGGCTTTCCTGTCCAGGGTCACCAGTGCCTCCACGGCCTCGGTCCGTCTTCCTACATTATCACCGTCATAAAGAGCATCAATCAGGACTGACACAGCTAATTCGGTATCCGGGAAGGCTATCAGGGCTTCTGCGGCACTCTTTCTCACCCGCCAGCTCTCATCACCCAGAGCCAGATAAAGTAATTTCAGGGTCTTGGAATCTGAATCGAGGCGTAAGTCTTCGATAGCAAATCGTCTGGTCTCCTCATTCGGACTCTGGAGCTTCATCGCAATATGGGACAATGTATCCATCGGCCGCCTTCTTACCTCATCGCTTTATGCGAGGCCGAACTCCTTCTTTTTCCTTTCTATCAAGTCTTGCAGGGCGAGATCAAAATAGTTGATTGTGCTTCGTATCTCCGGCAGAGTCTTGGACTCCCAATGCTTCTTGCCATCCTCTATATCCTTGGCCAGAATCTCTTTCCAGTTGCCCTCCCTGAGGCCCTGCTCCAGTTCCTTCGGGTTATATAAGGCTATGTCAGCCACAATCGTCCTGGCGAGCCGAGCCGCTTTTTGATGAGCAGGGTCATCGGGCACGGATTGAGCCCATGCACCTGCACCTGGTGGAATACCCGGAGCCACGGCTTTGGGAGCTGGTGCGGGAGGGGGCGGCGGCGTTGGGGGAGCCGCAGGTTTCGGCACAGAGGGAATCGGTGGAGCGGCTGGCCTTGGGGGTGGTGCTGGTTCCGGAGAAGGAGGCGCTGATGGAGGGGCCGCAGGTTTCGGCACAGAGGGAATCGGTGGAGCGGCTGGCCTTGGGGGTGGTGCTGGTTCCGGAGAAGGAGGCGCTGATGGAGGGGCCGCAGGCTTCGGCACAGAGGGAATCGGTGGAGCGGCTGGCCTTGGGGGTGGTGCAGGTACCGGACGGGGTGATGCTAATGGAGGAGCCGCGGCCGGGGCCGCTTTTGGTTCCAATAGTTCGGAAATCTTTGCCAGCACCTGCTTGCCGTCATGATGCTTTTCCACATAATCATCCGCGCCGTAAAGTGACTGGGGTGCGCGTCTGAACCGCTCTTTTTCGTAAACTGATCCCAGGAGAATAACTTTTATCTTGTCCTTCAAGGCAGGGTGAGTCTTGATCTGCTCAGAAATCTCGAACCCGAATTTCTGAGGCAGGACCACTTCCAGGATAGCCACTTCCGGCAACTTTTCTTGTATTACCCTCATCGCAGAGAGACCGTCCCTGGCCTGGTAAACGGTGTATCCCGCCTGCACCATCTCCCCGGTCATGTGGGCCAGATATTCCTCGTCCGCATCAGCAATAAGGATGGTGGCCTTGGAGGCCTGAGCAGGCAGAATGGGCCCGGAAATGGATGCCAGGGCCGCAGGTGGCGGAGCCGGAGCCGATGGGGGTTCCGGGGCCGGTGCCGCTGGCTTTGGTGCCTGGGCCTCGGGCTTTGGTGCTGGTGCTGGAGGCGGCTCTGCCGGTGCGGCCTTGGGTTTCCTTACCCTGAAGATGGTCTGGCAGTTGCGACAGCGAAGCCGGACACCCTCTTCACCTATTTTGGTCTCATCCACCCTGTATTTAGTTTTGCACTTTGGACATAAAACAATCATTAGTCCTCCCCTTCTTTACCAGTATTTTTCAGATCTGAAAGCTTTACCTTTTCCTCACTTGAAAGAATGGCATTCAGGTTGATGATCAAGAGAATTTGATCCTGATAGCGGCAGACCCCTGTCAGGAACTCGGACTGTATCCCGGCGATCATCTGTGGCTGAGGCTGGACCTCGCTTTGTGGTATGGTGATGACCTCGGTTACCTCGTCCACCACCATTCCCACTACCTGGCGATCAACGCTGGCGATGATCACGCGCGTCTCGGCCTCGGGTCGCTCAATCGGGATGTCGAATCGCTTTCGCATATCCAGTAAGGGTATGACCATACCTCTTAAATTGATCATGCCCTCGACAAAGTCAGGAGCTTTCGGGATCGGCGTGATCTTGAGAGGCCGGATGATCTGTCGAATCTGCATGATGTCCATTGCGAAGACTTGTTCTCCCACCCGAAAACATGCCAGCTTTAACTCCTGCGCTTTCGCACCAGGATCAATCATGGATTTGCCCCTTCCTCGCCTTTGGCCTGAAAGTCAAGAACCTTGGCCAGATTCAAGAGGATCAGCATCTGCCGATCAAAGCGACCGATGCCATCCAGAAACCTTGCTTCCACACTGCCCAAAATGGCCGGGGGCTCTTCCAGGGAATCCTCTGCGATTCGCACCACCTGCTTGACCCGATCCACTATCAATCCGAAAGTGACTCCATCAACCATCACCACGATGATTCTGGTCTCCCTGGAATAATCCCTGGCAGGAAGTCCCAGTCTACGGCGCAGATCGAAAACAGGCAGGACCACCCCTCGAAGTGAGACGACGCCGGCGACATATTCCGGCGCGCGCGGCACAAGAGTAATCCCTCTTATCTTGATTATCTGCTGAATGCTGGTGAGAGGAATCGCATAGGTCTCTTCTCCCAGTTGGAAGCTGAGCAATGCAAGTTGGGGCCCGAGTTCCCTGAGCGGTTCCTCGCCGAATCCTTGATGATAAAGGTCATCCTCAACAAGCTTCAAGAAGTCCATGTCAGGGGCTTTTTTCTCTTGTCCTCCAGGATCTTCGGGCTCAAAGAAGGCTATATCTTTCGGCTCCTTTTCAGCGCGAGTGGGAGGCAAAGGCGCGGGCTCGGGTTCTCCTGTCTCCGGGACCGAGGGTGCCGGTTCAGGAAGAATTTCACCCTTCTGAATTTCGGTATCAGGAAGGTCTTCTCCGAAAGAGAAATCCATAAATATCTCTTCCTTTGCCGGTGAAGGGGTTTCCTTCGGCTCGGGCTTTTTCAGCTCGGCTTTCTTCGGCTCCACCTCTTTGGGTTTAGCTTCTCCGGGCCTGGGTTTTTCGGGTTTCTTTTGAACAGCTTTCTTCGCGAGCTTTTTACTCCTTATCCTTTTCTTTCCCTCTTGCGCGCCCTTCTTGACCGCAGGTTTTGGCGGTATTTTTTCTTCTCGCCTTTGCTTTTGCTCAAGCTCTCTGGCTCTTTTCCTGGCTTTAATAATATCCATGGCTAATACAATTCTTTTCTATAATGCCGCGGCGCTACGGCGAGTTTGTTTCGATTTCTTGATTCTCAACTTCGAGACTTTTTTGCCCTGGTTTTTCTCCATAGGTTTCAGTCCCAGGTCGAGCGCGACATCTTCAATGAGCTCAGGCCCTATCATCTTCTTTCCCTGGCCGAATCCTTCCAGCAAGGCCGCGCTTGTAATGTTGTTTATGCGTCGAGGAAGTCCTTGGCTATAACGATAGACAGCGGTCACAGCTTCCGGCATAAACAGGGGTTTTTTCCTTCCAGCCTGTTGGAGGCGAAAATCCAGGTATGCCTTCACCTCATCATGGTTCAGCCTGTCCAGGTGATAGCGCATGCCGATGCGCTGACGAAGGGCCTCGTAAACCGGGTGTTCCAGCCGGCGAAGCAATTCGGGCTGGCCGATCAGAATCATGGAAAGGAGGTTCTGTTGATCCAGTTGAAAGTTGGTCAAGAGCCGTATTTCCTCGAATGTCTCCCTGGTCGGGACGAGCTGGGCCTCATCAATAATGATTACCGGGCAGATTTGAGCTTCAAAGCATTCAAAAAGCAAGCCGTTGACCTGATCAATCAGGTCACTCCGGAAATACCGGGGCTTTTGCGCGCCCAGACGCAAAGCCACAGTCCGCAGAAGCTGATTCGGACTAAGCCTGGGATTGATGATCAGTGCCACTCGATAATTCTCACTCAACCGGTCTATCAGGGCCCGTGAAAGAGTGGTCTTGCCTGAGCCTATTTCTCCGGTAAAAAGCATGAGCTCCCGATCATCCACCGCCTGCTCCATGCGGGCAATCGCCTCCTCATGCCCGGGGCTTAGATAGAGCATGCCGGGGTCCGGCGTCTTGCCAAATGGCCTCCTGTGGAGTTCATAAAAATCGAGATACACTTTTTTCACCTCGCGGCCTGGGCATGCATGGCCCCACCCAGGGACGCCTCCTCTATCAAGTCCACGATGTCAAGGATCAGGATCGTCCTTTGATCCCCAAGCTCGGTAGCCCCTGCAATGCCTTTTATCCCGCGGAGCGCCTCGCCGATCGGTTTAATCACTACATCCTGCCGGCCTCCCAGGGTGTCCACCACAAGGCCCAATCGCTTTTCCGCTATTCCAACGACCACGATATATATTTCCGGGCTTTCCGGTTCATCCGGCTCTGCGGTTTCCGGCCTTGGGGCAATGTCGAAAAACTTATCAAGCCGGAGCAGTGGCAGGGTGCGCTCTCGTAGCTCTATCACCTCGCGGCCCTCTATTGTGAGGACCTTGTCCGGGGTTACAGCAAGGCTTTCCTGGACAGTATTGAGGGGAATGCCGAAGGTCTCCCTGCCTGACTCTATTATCAGGGCCTGAATAATGGCGAGTGTGATAGGGAGGGTAATCGCAACCGTTGTTCCCTCTCCCGGTGAGCTTGTCACCTCCACGGCTCCGCTCAGCGCGGCGATGTTGCTCTTGACAACATCCAGACCAACGCCCCTGCCAGAGAGTTCACTTACCTCTTTAGAGGTTGAAAACCCGGGCACGAAGAGAAGCTCAGCCAAATCCTCGTTTTTCAACTCGGCCGTCTCCTCGATCAGCCCAATTGACCGGGCCTTCTTCCGGATCGCCTCGTAATCAAGGCCGGCTCCATCGTCTGAGACCTCCATTACGACATGGTTGCCTCGCTGTTGGGCCTCAAGTCGTATCAGGCCTCGGGGAGGTTTTCCAAGCTGGATGCGCTCGGCCTTATCTTCAATCCCGTGATCCATGCAGTTGCGGATGATGTGCATCAATGGATCAGAGAGGTCCTCTATAATCAGCTTGTCTAGCTCTGTCTCTCCTCCCTCGGCAACAAATTCAACATCCTTTCCAATCTCGCGGGACAGCTTGCGCACCTGCCGGGAAAGCTTGTCAAAAATCTGGCTGACCGGGACCATCCGGACCTCCAGCACGCCGGATTGCAACTCAAAGAGTTTGCGTTCCAGGTTTCGGTTGGCCTTGAGCAGTTCGAGGGCCATCTCGGAAAAGCCCATCTGGGCGCGCAATCGCTCGATCAGTTGGGCAATAACATTTTTGCTCAGCACCAGTTCCCCGACAACATTCATCAAGCTGTCGAGCTTGCCGATGTCCACCCGAACAGTCTGGCTGAGACTTCGCAGTGATGGCGAGTCCTCTTTTTCAATACCGGGCTCCGGCCCGTCTTTAGCTTCCTCTGTTGGTGGCGGCTCTATGGGTCCGCTTTCCCTCGACGGCCCTTCGGTACGGCGGCCAGGGACTACAGATCCTTCGGGTTTGAGCAGAGTGACCGAAACACCCTGACTTATCGCCGCTTCCTTGATCCTGCTCTCGTTCTCCTCGCTTCCCACTATGATGAAAAAAGTGATGCTATCCCCGGAAGATTCCTCGGATGATGGCAATGTGGTGATAACCTCTCCATGCTCGCGAGCAAGGTTTTGCAATCTCGCGAGTTCCTCGTCAAAGGTGTCGAGGCTGAAGCTGGCTCGGAACTGATAGATGTTCATCCGCTCCTTCAGGTTTTCCCGAAGGCGGTGTTCTTCGTATTCCGTGAGCACCGCCAGGACCTCGGAGCTTATCCCGGAATTCTTAAGCAAGTCCTGCTCGGCCTCATCCTGCTTGTCATCCCTGATATTCTCCAGCCGCTGGATCAATGCCTCTATTTCCGCCTCGGAAATCTCCTCGGCCTTGCTTTTACGAAGCACCACTTCGCGAAGTTTTTCAGCGGCTTCAAAAAGCACATCCAACAGCCGTGCTGAAAGCGTGATGCGCCCCAGTCGTAGCTGATCCAGCAGGTTTTCGAGGTTATGGCTCAGCCGTGTCATCTCTGAAAAGCCGAACATCCCGGAAATTCCTTTGAGGGAATGTGCGGCGCGGAAGATGTTATTCAGCACCGCGGGGTCGCTTTTTTGATTCTGACGCAGTCTTTCATCCAGGGCGAGCAGGCCCTTGTTGAACTGCTCGATTAATTCCTCGGACTCATCGAGAAATTCCTGGATGTTCACCTCCAATGCCATCAGCTTTGGTCCTTATCCGTATTTCTTTCGGTATCAAAGCCGCTCAGATATTTCCTTGTCAGTTCTTGGAGCCGTGCGGGATTAATTGGTTTGACCAGATATTCATCTGCGCCCAGTGCAAGTCCTTTCTCCCTGTCCCGTTCAGACCCTTCCGTTGTAACCACAATCAAGGGGATACTGGCGTATTGGCTGTTGCTCCTTATGAAATTGATCAGCTCCAGGCCGTTGATGTCCGGCATGTTGATGTCTGTGATAATCAGGTTGAAATTCTGACGGGGGAGTTGTTTGAGGGCCTCGAACCCGCTTGAGGCCTCGATGATGTCAAAGCTCTCCATTTCTTCCAGTACCGAAACGAGAAAAGCCCGTGTGACTGCGGAATCTTCAGCAATGAGGATATGTCGGTTGCTCATGGCCACATCTCACATTTGCCTGAAAGGGGGGATCATCTTTTCCCCTTTAGTTCGGAGAGCCTCCGTTCGAGAAGCGCCTTCTCCATTGCCAATCCTGCCTGTGCGAGAAATATCTCCAGGCTTTCGGTATCGCCGATCTGCTTTTGTTCCGGGACATTATCCCCGTAAAGTATTGCGGCAATGCGGCCGCTGGATATAATGGGAGCGACGAAGACCTCTGCAGGTTCAATCCCTCCCAGGTTTTGAACGAGGTAATCGTTCCATTTATTATGCCTGAGTTGCTTTTTCAAAGGCATTCTTTTTTGCAGGGCTTCCTGGAAGACCGAGGGCTCAGTCAGGGGTATTCGAATCCGGCGCACATGCAGTTCCGGGTCCTTTCCGTTGAGATCAATACCAAACTGTCCGAGCCCGGCGAGCTGATTTCGCGCTACCAGGAAGATCACTGCGCGATTCATCATCTCCGCGGCGAAGCGAAGCACGAGCAGGGTTATCTGTCCGCTGGAGCTCGGGTCGTTCAGTTCGTTTATCATGGCTTTGAGCATGGAAAGACCGCGACTCGGGACTTCCTTCTGAAGCATGGTGAGCCCGAATTCCTCTTCGCCCAGCTCCCTGGATAGCTCTTCAGCGAGATTGAACAGGCCTTCCTTCTGGGCCTGTGGCCCTGGGCCTTCTCTAGCAGGCTCTGGAAGTGCCGCTATCGCGTTTTCCAGGACAGCCACGAAATTCAGCAACTCCGGAGAGGAGTAATCCTCATCCAACTGGGAACTCTTGGGCTTGTAAAAGAAGTAGTTTGCCCCTAAAAGCTTGGCCTGCTTTTCCGCCAACTGATTCTCATAATCGGTCATCAACAAGAAGGGTCTTGAGGGGTCATCTGCTCGCACCTTTTCCAGAAACTCCAGGCCTCCCAGTATATTGCTCCCGTCTGAAGAGGGCATGATCAGATCCGCGAGAATTGCAACAGGGCTTTTGGTATCCTTCGTTTTCTGCCATTGGTTCTGGGCATCGAGCAGTGAAGAGAAAGTGTGGACCTGATAGCCCTTAGGCCTGAGATGATGGTCGAGGGACTCCAGGAGAAAGGGATCATCGTCCACTATCATGATACATGGCCCGGTCGGAGCTATCTCAGGCGAGGAAAGGGGTTCATCTTTTTGCGGAGGATATTCTTCCTCTGTGGTTTCAGTGCGCGGCTGGTCTTTGACCGCCTCGATGAAATCACTCACTGAAGAGAAGTCGTCCTCTGATGGAACCGCATCCATGGTTACCGGGGTTGCGGCTTCATCCTGGATGGGGGGAGAAACAGGGCCCACCGGTGCCTCCTCTTCCTTGTGGCGGCGCTCATCGTGCCGTCTTGTGCCTTCCATCGCCAGGTATTGAGGACTAAGACCTTTGTCGAGAATAAAATCCCTCCAGGGCCTCTTTAGTTTCCCGATCTCCGGCTCCACCTCGGCCAGATCGAAGCTGAAATTTCCCTCCGGCCAACTGAAAAAGCTGAAGGCCACCTCTTCAACTTTTTCCTTGATGACCTCATCCATATCGGATAAAGAAAGCCGGTTGCCTGAAACCAGAACATCCTTCAGGCTCCCTGCAAATCCTTCCTGACTGAGGATGCTGAGAGATTCTTCCAATTGTTCCCTGGTAAGCTTTCCGCGCTCAACAAGAAGCATTCCCAGGTCATGCTTGATCTCGCTTGAAAGAGCGGCAATGACAAGCCCGTCCCGAAAGATGATCTTTCCCCGAACATCTTGCCACTTGAGACTAAGAATCCCCGACTTCCGGGCCAGGCTCACGATCTGAAGAATATCGCCTAGACCCAGGTCTTCTAAGCTACCGACCAGACCCATGGCTCTTTTTTATTAAATTTACCCAATCTATGAGATTATCACAAACCTAAAATGATGTAAAGGGCTTGTGGGGTGAAGTTCCCCCAATAATTAGCCACTAATTTGAGATTCCTTTTTTATTTCAATG
>CAZOMR010000040.1:0-17124 GCA_964580655.1 uncultured bacterium | reverse complement strand
TTCCGGTAATGGTCACTATTACCCACAGATTCTCAAGAGGAGCCGTATATTTCATTGATAGTCACCATTTATGTCGCACACCCAAGGCCTGGCCGTCTATCACTTTTTGCTCAGAAGAATGCAGTTTTACTGGCAGGGCTTTCCCTGTAATGTCCGGGCTTATCTGATATACCCGAGTGCGCGAAGCTTCCTTTCTGTCTCCGGGTCGAAAGCTTTCCTTTCCTCTTTTAAAACCGGAGCCGGATGCTCAATCCGGAAGAGATTAACCTGGAATTCAAGTTCTTGGTAAATTTCTGTCTCGGTATTGATTACATTGGTTTCTTCCTCCGGATCGAGGTCAGCGCGATATAACCCGTCTCTGCCTTTGGAATCCCAGATAAAGTGGTATGGGAATTTGATCAGGGATTTTTTGTCCCCGTCAATCTTTTCCGTATCAAAATCAGGGTATTGCTTATTAAAGACCTGGATTGTGGTTACAGGTCTAAAGCGCTCGGCAAAGATCAGTGGTGCGGACTCAAGATGGACAGGCTTCCGTGGAGAATATAAAATTTCCGGTTTTTTCCCTGATTGCATCTCAAGGATCATGGAAGGCAATTCCTTGAGCGAGAAAGGAGTGCTGATCTCAAGTCCTGAAGGGATTAAGGGCGGGTAGGTGATTATCAGAGGGACCCTAAGCAGGTTATAGTAAATACCGTACTCGTGAGACCACATATCATGTTCTCCAAGCCCTTCTCCGTGGTCAGAGAGTATAACAAGGATGGTGTTTGAATAAAGCTCTTGCTGAATCAAAGTCTGCACCAGCTCCTTGATCCTGTTGTCGATATAATAGATGCATCCGTCATACCATGCGAGAATCATCCCTCCTTGCTTTTTTGTCAGATGTTGATGCCCGGTGTCATAGGCTATCCAGTCAAAATGGATTTCATGGAGCATATCAAATGCATTTTCTTTGTCCGGCAAAAAATGAAAAGTTTCCGGATTAAATGGATATGGCACATGCGCCTCCATATAATTGATAAATAGAAAAAACGGCTGTTTTTTGCGAGAGAGCTTTTTGAGCCAGCGAATGGCGGTGCGGGTTGCCTTTCCCCCGCCGCTATCAAGCCACAGACTGGAGACATCAAAGATCATGACACCAAGTCGCTGTAGTTGCGTACCGAGGAGCGGGAAGGACTGCTCATGCCATCCTTCGATAATGATGTCAAAGCCCTGATCGAGGTTGGAGAACCTGCTTATCCAGGGATTGCAGGGATATGCCAAGGTGATATAACCCTGTTGGGAAAGACTTTCAGCCAGTGTCTGATATTCATCTTCAAGATAGGTGTTGCCGGAGATGGCTTGATGTTCACTGGGAAACAGGCCGGTGAAGAAAGAAGCGTGAGAGGGAAGGGTCCACGGTGAAGTGGAATAGGCATTCTCGAATTTGAGTCCCTGTTGGGCAAGCCGGTCAATAAATGGGGTGGTCACCCGATGATACCCGTAGCAGGAGACATGGTCTGCCCGCACTGTATCCATCACAATCATTACTATGTTAGGCTTTCCTTCAGGATGATGCCGCTGATATGGAATCCTTTGATACCCCCAGAAACGATAATAAAGCACATACCCGATTATCAGATAAGCTAAAATCAGAATAGCGCGCTCCAGTCGAAACCGGCGGAGCAAAACATCATCCAGCCAAGTCAGGAACCTTCGGAACAAAACATGGCCGATATAACAGCCGGCAATTACCGGCAGGATCAAGAGGTATCGAATTGGAAACCCGGAGAAATTAAGAACATAGACAGTCTTCCGGATGATAACCAGAAAAGTCACTATCCAGATCGCCTGCGAGGTCAGGTTGAGTAATGCCTTACGAAGAGGTTTGCCCCGATAGTGATAACATTGGAGTACCATGAATCCTGAAGCCACAACTATTGTCCCGATCAATGCCCCAGTGTTGGGCAAGATAATTCCTGACAGATAAAACAGACCGAGCATAACCAGGATTAACGAGACAAGAACTACGAGTGTATTTCTGATCGAGAATTCCCGATTGAATTCCGACAGCTTGAAAAGCACAGGATATAAAAGCAAACCAGCCAGCAACCCGCATGCCCATCCCAGAAAAATCAAGGATGCCATTTCAACTCGAAGAGAACGCAGGTTCAATCCAGCTGAAATCAGTCCGGGCAGTTGAAAGACATGGAATTTCTCAGGATGGCTGAAAAGCAATCCCGCCAGATTGAGGATGATCTCGGAAAGGCAAATTAAAAGTCCGAATACACCGGAAATGATGATTATACCGGGAATATCCCTGAGCAATGAGATCTTAACGCTTTTTATCATTGTTCAACCCAGGGAAAGGGCTGTCAAGCGCTTCAGGATTGACCCACCACTGCTCTGCCTATGGAGTAATAGACGAAGCCGCGAGCCTGCATCAGGTCCGGCTCATAGAGGTTTCTGCCGTCGAAGATGACAGGCTTTTTGAGGAGTTCCTTTATGCGCACGAAGTTGGGCCGGCGGAATTCCGGCCACTCCGTGACCACTACCAGTGCAGAGGCCCCTTCCAGGGCATGATACGCATTTTCCATGTACCGCACAGAATCCCCCAGAATTCTCCTGGCTTCATCCATGGCTACGGGATCATAGACCTGCAAGATCACGCCATCGGGGATCAGGCCGCGAATGATCTCCATTGACGGGGCTTCCCTCAAGTCATCTGTCTGGGGCTTGAAGCTCAAGCCCCAGAGCGCAAGCACCAGGCCCTCGAGCCTACCCGCGAAGTGATCCTTTATTCTCCGCACCATCAGCCGCTTTTGATCCTGGTTCATAGATTGCACTGCGACAAGTATTTTGCTCTCACACTCGTAATGACTGGCTGTGCGGATCAGTGCATCCACATCCTTGGGAAAGCATGACCCGCCATATCCGACTCCGGGAAACAGGAACTGGAATCCGATGCGGGAGTCAAAGCCTATGCCTCGCCTGACATTGTTTATGTCCGCGCCCACCTTCTCGCAGATATTGGCTATCTCGTTTATGAAAGAGATCTTGGTGGCCAGCATGGCGTTGGCCGCGTATTTGGTCATCTCAGCGCTCCTGCGATCCATGATCAGGATAGGCTTTTCCGTGCGGACAAATGGGGCATAAAGCTCCTGCATGATCCGGGCGGCCCTGTCTGTCTTGGTGCCGACGACCACCCTGTCCGGCTTCATGAAATCATCAACTGCCGCACCCTCCTTCATGAACTCGGGATTGGACACGACATCAAATTCGCGGTCCGTCTCCGCCGCGATTATCTTCTCCACCCTGTCCGCAGTGCCTACCGGGACTGTGGACTTGTTGACCACGATCTTGTAGCTGTTAAGATTCCGGCCGATTGTGCGCGCCACCTCGAACACGGCAGATAGGTCAGCCGAGCCGTCCTCTGCAGGAGGCGTGCCAACTGCTATAAAGATGATCTCGGACTGCCGTATGGCCTCGGTAAAGTCCGTGGTAAAGCTGAGCCGCTTCTCCTTGAGGTTGCGAGCGATCAACTCATCCAGACCAGGCTCAAATATGGGGGACAGGCCAGTTTTGAGCAGGCCTATCTTTTCCTCGTTTATGTCCGTGCAGATGACCTCGTTTCCGCTCTCGGCAAAGCAGGTGCCGGCCACAAGCCCTACATAACCCGCTCCGACTATGCACAGATTCATGTCTAACTCCGTTCTCAGCCCAACTGCTGGAAGGTGTTCCGGATAGATTCCATGACTCTTTCCGGCGATGTGGCGAGATATAAAAGCGCGCTCATTATCTCCTTGGCCATCTCGTAATCGCTTTTTTGAAGCGCATGGCGCAGACTGGATGATAGCTCCCTGAAGGCGTCCTGCTCAAGGTTCATCTCGTGGTACGCGATGCCCAGGTCGTACCTGCTCCGGTAGTCATCCGCCGGAATAACATCTTCCACGCCCCGTTTGAACTCGTCAAATACATCCTCGAAAAGAGGCCCATCCGGCCCTTCCTCCTTGAACTTCACCTTGATCAAACGCTGATATTTCTCATTCAAGGGGCCGAGGTCCAGGCTTGCGACTATTTGCTTGAAGCTATTCTGCACCGCGCGCTCCAACTCCTCGCGTGCCTTTGTCTCTAGCTCTGCCTCGCGGCCATCGAGCAGGGCGCTCATCCGGTCAACGCAAGCATCGCAGATGTAAAGCAGTGGCCCGGGGAAAAGCCTCCTGGCCTCGCTTTGATCCCGGCCACAAAATGCGCAAACATGCCGCCCCCTCATATCTTAACCCCTGTCATTTTTTCAGCATCCCCCCATCCCGGATGCGCTCTGAATACATCTTATCATAGTAGTCCCGGTATTCACCGGATTTGATCCTCAGCCACCAGTCCCGGTTCTTTTTATACCATTCAATTGTATCCCCTATGCCTCTGGCAAAATCTTGTTCCGGCTCGAAACCAAGCTCGTTTTGAATCCTGGATGAATCCAGGGCATACCGCCGGTCATGACCGGGCCGGTCTTTCACAAACCGGATAAGGCTCTTCGGCTTTTTAAGCAGATCGAGGATAGTCTCCGTGATTTCCAGGTTTGTTCTCTCGTTGTCCCCGCCGATGTTATAAATCTCCCCGGGCCGACCCTCTTCCAGACAGAGCAATATGCCCCGGCAGTTGTCCTCCGTATGAATCCAATCCCGGCGGTTAAGGCCATCACCATATAAAGGAAGGGGCCTATCCTCCAGGGCGTTCGTGATAAAAAGCGGGATAAGCTTTTCAGGGAACTGAAAGGGCCCGTAGTTATTGGATGAGCGCGTGATGACAACCGGCAGACCAAAGGTCTTGAAGTAGGCCCGGGCAAGCAGGTCAGCCGCGGCCTTGCTTGCGGAGTAGGGCGAGTTGGGCTTGAGCGGTGAATCCTCTCTTGAGACCTCTTCCGGCCCGAGTGACCCGTAGACCTCGTCTGTGCCGACCTGGAGAAAGCACTTGATCTCGTGCCGCCGTGCCGCTTCAAGTAGCACCGCAGTGCCCATGATATTTGTCTGGAGAAAGTTCTCCGGGTCGTCAATGCTTCTGTCAACATGGCTTTCTGCCGCAAAGTTGACTACGGCCTCAATGCCTTTTTCCATAAGCTCATTCACAAGAGATGAATCCCGGATGTCGCCCCTGACGAACTGGTAGCGCGGATTGGCTTCAATATCCTTCAGGTTCTCAAGGTTCCCCGCATAGGTTAGCGCATCAAGGTTGACTACCTCATAAGACGGGCCTTCGCGAAGCACAAGCCGGATGAAATTAGACCCGATAAAGCCAGCGCCGCCGGTAACGAGAATCTTCAATGTTCCCTTCCTCGCAGGAATGGAGAATCAGCCATCCTTTCTTGCCCAGTCATAAGCTATGTTGGGATCATCCAGCGGTGCACGGTGCTCATCCGGATTTTGGTAGTTGTATGTCTTGTCAGGGACATTAACTATTATACATTCGGTCTCGCTTATGCACTTGAAGCCGTGGTATACGCCTTT
This sequence comes from uncultured bacterium, assembly GCA_964580655.1. GTDB lineage: Bacteria > RBG-13-61-14 > RBG-13-61-14 > RBG-13-61-14 > CAZOMR01 > CAZOMR01. The sequence goes on along the minus strand of CAZOMR010000040.1, from coordinate 11,644 downwards.
GGGGATGCGAACCAGGATAGGGTTATGCTCGCCCATAAAGAATTCATTGACCTCGCTGTGTGTGGGAGAGCCATCTCTCGCATCATAGAGCACCACCTTGGCCATGCCCTTGATAACTGTGAAGTGATCGGTCTGATCCTCATGATAATGCCACGCCTTGACAACCCCGGGATATGCAGTGGTCATATACACCTGTCCGAATTTCTCGAAAAAGTCATCATCAGCACGCAGTATCTCCATTAGCCGGCCCCGCTCATCCGGGATAACCTTGAGCTTCTTTGTAATAACTCCGTCAATCATTTTTTTCTTGTTTCCTTTCATATCAAATTTACCTCTGATGAGTCGCCGACTACGAAGCGCAGTGCCTTAGGCCGCTTTCGGGAACACCGGATTTCCACGAATCGGCCAAGAAGGCTGTCCTCGATGCGCCGGGGCATCCCTGTAATCCGACTTCCCTCAAGGATGATGCTGTGCTCGATCTCGGAATGCTCTATGGTGCATTCCCGGTTAATGGATGTGAATGGTCCGATGTAGGAGTCCTTGATCACGGTCTTTGGCCCGATTATTGCCGGGCCCCTTATCAGACTGCGAGTTATCTTTGCGCCCTTGTCAATTACGACCTTGAACTCTACCCGGGATTCTTTATCCACATGGCCCTCGATCCTGGTTTCCAGGGTATCAAGGATCATGCGGTTGGCCTCAAGCAGGTCATCCACATGGCCCGTGTCCTTCCACCAGCCGTCCACAATATGAGACCTCACGGTATAGCCATTATCAATCAGCCACTGGATAGCATCGGTGATCTCAAGCTCGCCCCGCCTGCTTGGCTTGATGGCCTTTGCGGCCTTGAAGATATTGTGGTCAAACATGTAAACCCCGACCAGCGCCAGGTCGCTCCTGGGCCGCTTCGGCTTTTCAGTTAGCTTGACCACCTTATCGCCTCGTCCGGACCCGGATGACTTGAGTTCAGCCACCCCGAACTGGCTCGGATCAGGCACATGCGCAAGAAGAATCTGCGAGTTGGTCTTGACTTTCCGAAATTCCCTGACAAGGGAATGGATGCCGCTTTTGAGAAGGTTGTCCCCGAGGTACATGATGAAAGGCTCTTTCTTTAGGAAATCTTCAGAGACAAGCACTGCATGAGCCAGACCCAGAGGCGCTTCCTGAAAAATGTAGGTTATCTTGACGCCGAACCTCCGGCCATCCCCCACAGCGGCCTTTATCTCCTCGTGAGTGTCGCCGACCACGATGCCGATGTTTTTTATGCCGCAGTCGCGGAGAGTTTCTATCCCGTAGAATAGCACCGGCTTATTCGCCACCGGGATCAACTGCTTCGCACTGGTATGAGTGATCGGTCTCAGGCGAACCCCCTTGCCACCGCTTAGAATCAAACCCTTCAAGGCATTCCCCTTTCCCATAATGGCCTGGCTTCCGCCGGCTTCTGAAAAAGCAGACGGAGTTGCGTCACGCGTGGATCAATGACGACCTCATCATGCTCAAAGTAAAGTTTCATCCGCCACTTTTGAAGGGTTGCCGCACCGATAATGACCGGTTCGGAAAGATCAGGAATGACCATGAATTCATCGGAAAATCTCAGGCCATCAATATAAAAATTCAGCACTACCCGATGGGTGGAGATAAGCCTTCCGCCTTTTTCTGCCGTTGAGAACTCCATGGACTGAGGAAGTGTCTGGACTACATCCAGGCTTTCAGCAAGCTCCGGTTGAATGCAGGAATATGTTGCTCCGGAATCAAATACCGCATCCGCATCCTCGGTCCTCTTTATGCCTTCCAGCCGGATGGCCTTCTGGATTACGGCCATTCTATCCCCCTTTATGAGTCTATTGTAATTGGACAATAGCTTGTCGTCAAGTGTTCTTGCGGAGATTAATTATTAATGGAACAGGTTGGGGTCGTCGGTCATGATCCCGTCCACATTCCGCCGGGTGAAAGACCGGATCAGCCATTTCTTGTTCACTGTCCAGACAACAACATCGTGTCCGAGCTGGTGCGCAAGCCATACCTGGCCCGGAAGAGCGAACTGCCACATGTAGGACACGCAGTCAATGTCATGCATCTGGGCATAAAGCAACATCAGGGGCATGGCCGCAGGATATATAGCGGTCTCAGCATCCGGGTGGCGCTTTTCTATCGCACCCGCGAACCGCGGCTTGGTGGACTCGAACACTGTGCGATCCAGTATTCCGCGGGCCTTGATAATATTATAAAGCTCCTCGCCTTCGTCTTCCGGCGTGCACTTGATGTCCAGGATGATGGAGACACCAGTGCTCTCAAGATAGTCCAGCGTCTCGGCAAGGCTCGGCGGAGTATAGCCGCTTGTGGTCCGCAGGCTCTTGAATTCAGCAAGGGTCATGTCCGCGACTTTGCCAGTGCCATTCGTGGTCCGATCTACGGTTTCATCATGCATAAGAACATAGACCCCGTCTTTTGTCTGCTGGATGTCGAACTCCACCGTGTCCACGCCCAGTTCCACCGCGCTTCTCAAGGACTCCATGGTATTCTCATCCTCCAAGGCCCTTGCACCGCGATGCCCGATCCAGAGAGGCCGGTCAGAAAGATATAGCTCTGCATGTGCCGGAATGCCGGCCAGAATAAAAAACAAGAAAAACAGACTCGAGTTCCTCATACTCATCCCTCCTTATCAGAAAAATCATGCCCCAGAAACGAGAAAATGTCAATTTGGAAAGGGCTTGATGTTTGGTTCTCACTTGACAACCCCATGGTTAAATCCAGAGAATAGTCAAGTAGATTCAGGAATGCAAAAAAAGGAGTAATAAAGATGAGGAATCAAGGTTTTTTTGTCGGCGCAGTGGTGCTTATTTTCAGCGTTCTTGCAAATGCATCTTCTCTTGAGCGAGCCTGGCTTGATGGCTTGAGGCTGGAGCTCAACGGGAAGGATTGTCACGGAGTGTATGAAGCGGCTTTATCAGGGCCTCGGGACCAGCCGGCCTTAATGTTGAAAATAATCCAGGGTGAAGACTGCGGCAAGGTTTCACTTGTTACATCCCCGGAGAAACAAGGGACATTTGCCTTTGAAATTATCTATGAAGGTGATTCACCTCTTCAGGCTGAGAAAGGCATTGTCCTGGTTCTGAAGCCCCCGCAAGCAAACGCGGTCACAGGCGCCCGGGTCCAGATGCAGTTCTGGACAGAGCCTTTCTGGCGTAACTCTATCAGGCGGATCCCGGAGGAAACCCAGTATCTTTTGTGGCGCTATCCGGATGGACAATACGGCGCAATGATTCCTCTTGTGGGCGGTGGAATGCGGGCAATGATCCAGACCAGGGGAGCTGACCTGGTTGTGATCTCACAGAGCTATGACAGTACTTTTGTGCCGAAAAATGTTCCGATCTGCATGATAGGCCGTGGTTCTGATCCATACAAGCTCACGGAGGATTTGTATGAAAATGCGATGCAGATAATGGGCACTTCGGGCAGGCTGAGAAAGGACAAGGATTTTCCCGAGATTTTCAAATACCTGGGCTGGTGCTCCTGGAATGCGCATTACCGGGACATCACGCATGACAAAATCCTGGAACACGCGGTGTCCTTTGAAAAGGCCGGGATTCCGGTCCGCTGGATGCTCGTGGATGACGGCTGGCAGTCCGTGGACAATCCCAGGTCTCGCCTGAATATAAAGAGCACGATATATCTCACTGATTTCGAGGCTGACCCTATGCGATTTCCAGGCGGGCTAAAGGCACTGGTCAAGGACATTGAGAGCCATGGAATAACATGGGTCGGGGTATGGCATACATTTCAGGGCTACTGGGACGGTGTGGCCATTGACTCTCAGCTCGGAAGGAATTACTCGGATAACCTGTTCGCATACGATGAAACCGGCGCCATCCCGGACCCAGAGGATGGCAGGGGCGAGAGATTCTACCGCGACTATTACAAGTTACTCAGCGACTCCGGGATTGACTTCGTAAAGGTGGACAACCAGAGCACCATGAGCAGGTTGATCAGGGACAGAATTCCCATCACCGAGGCCATGGCCGGACAACAGCAGAACCTGCAAAACGCGGCGGAACAATACTTCGGAAATAATGTGATCAACTGCATGGAGATGAACATTGATGTGGTCTATCACTGGGGCAAGACCAACATAGGCCGCTCTAGCGGAGACTATGTGCCAGCACTCTACAATAACCCTCGGGCGCACGTGCTCCGGAATGTGATGAATGCAATGTGGTTCAGTAAGCTCTCTTATCCCGACTATGACATGTTTATGACACATGACCAGCACTCTGATATGCACCTCCTGGCAAGGGCTATCTCCGGAGGGCCTGTATATTGCACGGACAAAACAGGCGAAGAAAAATTCAACCTGCTTCAGCCACTGATCCTCTCCGACGGCCGCATCCTGAGGGTGGACGAGCCCGCGCTTCCGACCCGCGACAGCCTGTTTTCTTCAGACCCGCGAAAGAGCCCGGTGCCACTCAAGGCTTTTGCAAAGGTCGGTAAAACAGGAATACTTGCGGCATGGAATGTAAACTACCTGTTCCTCCCTGTGAGAGGGGACTTTAGCCCCGAGGATATAGAGGGAATCAAGGGCCAGAGATTCGCGGTCTATGATTACTTCTCAGGTGATATGGAATTGATGAACAGGACCGACCGGCGGGAACTCCGTTTGCCATCGTGGGGTATTGACCTGAAGATGATTGTGCCGATTGATGATGGCATCGCGCTTTTCGGGCTTGTTGACAAATATATCTCCCCGAGAGCCGTAAAGAATGTGAAGCAGGAACCAGGAAGGCTCAAGCTGGACCTGGAGGAAGGCGGAATTTTCGGAGCTTATGTGGAATCAAGGCCCGCGAGAATCAGGGTCAATGGCCAGGACTTGGCTTCATCAAAGGTCAGCTACGAGAATAATTTTCTCAAACTGGATTTGTGCCAGTTCAGGGAGAAGCCGGTTACACTGGAGTGGGAGAGATAAAGAACCCTATTATCAATCAATAGGCTGACCGCCAGCCGGATTTATTAAAAAAATTTCTTGCTTTGCGATCCCTGCAAGTCTGGAAAACTTCCCGTCTGCTCCGCATCTGGAGGATATGCAGTGTAAATTTTCGGCACCAGGCCCGCAGATAAATTGACAAAAATGAGCGAATATACTAAGTTTTATGTAAAAGCATGGATCAGATAAAGGAAATCCTGAAGAGCCTGTTATATAAAGCTGTTGCCTTTCTGGATTCGCTTCTTGCCCAGGTCAAAATCTATACCGGGGTTTACCTGGGCTGGCTACCGTATCACAACTGGATAGTGCTCGGACTCGTAATCTTCATCGTGGTGATGTTCGTCGTTCTTTTTACATGGCGCCGAAGGAGAAAGGCAAGGCGTGCGTTGCAAAGATCCAGGCTGAAGGATGGCCGGGACATTCGTCGTGAGGCCAAGCGGGAGAAGAGGCGCAAGAATTACATCAGGGCAGGCGAACTTTTCGAGATGAGTGAGCGGTACGATCAGGCGATCAAGATGTATATGATAGGGAAAAGTCCTGCCCGCGCCGCGCAGGTTTATCTCGAGCGGCTGAAGAATCTCGATCGAGCGGTTGAAATCTATCTTGAACACAATCTCTTCGAGAGCGCGGCCAGAGCCTATGCCAGCGTAAAGAATTTCTCGGAAGCGGCTAAATACTTCCGAAAGGCCGGCAAGGAACTCACAGCCGCGGAAATGCACGAGAAGGCACATGAGTATGACCTGGCTGGCGAGCTTTATCGAAAGCATAAATCATTCAGAGAGGCCGCGAGATGTTTCGGGCAGACCAGGGACAACATCCCTGCGGCCGAGATGTATGCGGCATATTACAAGGAAATGAAACAGACCTACGCTGATCAGATAAACGACGAAAAGAAAAATGCAATTCAGGACCTGGCTAAAAAGGCCGCCTACTTTTACAAGCAGGCAGGATCACTGGAGGAATGCTCCCGGATTCTGCTCTCTGCCGGGCTGAAGAAATACGCGGGAGAAATTCTGCTTGAGATGGGCAAGGCCGATGAGGCCGCTGAGTGTTTTCTCGATGCAGGCGATCAGCTACGCGCCGCTGAAATCTACGAGGCCAGCGGGAACAAAACAAAGGCCGCGGAGATCAAGGCGCAGTACTATCAGGCCAAAGGCCAGGCCATGGAGGCCGTGCGGTATTTTGAGGAGGCAGGGGACTACCTCCAGGCCGCAGACTATTACGCGGGCAAGGGCGACATGGAGAGGGCCGGAGAGCTTTATCAAAAAGGAGGGGATTCAAAAACAGCGGCTGAAATGTTTTACAATGCTGGCCGTGCCGATCGCGCGGCAGGAGTCATGGAATCTGTGGGGGATTATCAAGCCGCACTCAGATTTTATGAAGAGGCGGGAGACGAGGCCAAGCTGACCGAACTCCATGATAAGCTCGGAAACCACTTTCAGGCAGGAATACTTTACAAGAAGCGAAACCTCCTTGACAAGGCCATAGCCTCCCTCCAGCGTGTCTCTACCGAGGACTCCAAATTCGACGAGGCATGCTTGAGGCTCGGAGAAATATTTATTGAGACCGGAAAATATAGCCTGGCCCTGGAAAAACTTCGCGCACTTGCTTCCAAAAAGCCCATCAATCCTGAGAACCTTGATCTATATTACAAGCTGGCCATAGCGTATGAGAGATGTGGCGAGCTGAACTTCGCACTCACAGTTTACAGCCGGATGCTATCCATCAATCTACACTACCAGGATGTGGCTATTCGCGAGGCTGACCTGCGCAAACGTTTATCAACTCCTTCACCTGTCCAGCTATCAACAGGCGGTGCCTCTGCCCACAATGCAACAATGGTCGGCGCTCAGCCTTCCGGCATGGTCGGAACACCGACACAGCGCAGGTATGAGATAGTGAAGGAGATAGGCCGAGGCGGAATGGGCGTGGTGTATCTGGCCAAAGACCTGAATCTGGGAAGAGTGGTCGCTTACAAGGTGTTGCCGGAAGACCTCAAGCGCAACCCGCAGTTCGTGACCAACTTCATCCGGGAGGCCAAGTCCCTGGCACAGCTCAGCCATCCATATATCGTGGCCATATATGACGCAGGCGAGGACAGGGGAAACTATTTCATCATCATGGAATATGTTGAAGGAGAAAACCTCAAGGACCTCATACAGAAAAGCCGCAGGGTGCCGCTCAAGATAGGAGTTCAGATTTTTTCACAGCTCTGCCAGGCAATAGACTATGCTCATAGCAGAAAGGTGGTGCATCGGGACATCAAGACCGGAAACATCATGTGGACGAAGAATCAGGCCATAAAGGTGATGGACTTTGGCCTGGCCAAGGCCCTGGAAGACGCGCGCTCAGGACGAACCATGGTAAGCGGAACACCATATTACATGTCCCCGGAACAGACCCTGGGAAAACCACTGGATCATCGCACCGACATATATTCCATGGGCGTAAGCATGTATGAGATTTTTACCGGCACACTGCCTTTCCGTGAAGGAGACATAGGATACCAGCAAATCCATGCACATCCAAAAGCACCCAGGGACATGAACCCGGAGATACCCGAAGGGCTGAACAAGATACTCTTGAAATGCCTGGCAAAGGACCCGGAGCAGAGGTATCAGAACGCACGGGAGATATATCTGGAGATCAAGGCCATTGAATAATGGATAATGATGACATGATTTTTAAATACCTTGAGGCCGGGCCGCTTCTTACAAACTGCTACATCATCGCGGATGAGAACACAAAAGAAGCAGTCGTGGTGGACCCCGGAGGCGATGTGGAAAGAATACTGTTTCTCCTTGGCGAAGATAATCTTACCCTGAAAAAGATCATCAATACTCATTCGCACTTTGACCATATCGGGGGGAATGCCGGGCTTCACCGCGCTACCGGGGCTCCGATCTTTATTCACCCCAAGGAAAAGGGAATGCTTTCCGCCATGTCCGATATGGCAAAAGGCTTCGGGATAAAGAGTGATCCCTCTCCACCTGCTGAAGGCACCCTGGAGGAAGGCGATCTCGTAAAAGTGGGCACCGTGGAACTCGAGGTCTTGCACACACCAGGCCATTCCCCCGGAGGCATCTCCCTGAAGGTCAAGGGCAAAAAAATGGTACTCGTGGGGGATACCCTGTTCCAGTTTTCCATTGGAAGGACAGACTTCCCGGGTGCAAGCTACGAGGTCCTCATTAACAGCATCAAAACCAAGCTTTTGCCACTGGGAGATGACTGCGAGGTCTATCCAGGACACGGCCCCCCTACCTTGATAGGAAGGGAAAAAAAGCATAACCCGTTTTTACAGGATTCCTCGCCTTTTATTTAAGGAGTAGACATGCTGAGAGGAAAGCAGATAGTCCTGGCTGTGACCGGAGGAATTGCCGCTTACAAATCAGTGGAACTATTGAGGCTTCTTATCCGGGAGAATGCCAGGGTCAGGGTGGTGATGACAGCCCATGCGCAGGAGTTCGTGACACCACTGACATTTCAGACACTGTCCGAAGAGCCTGTGGCTACGGACATGTTCAACCTCTGGGAGAATTCTCAAATCGGACACATCACACTTGCAGAATGGGCTGATAGCCTCGTGATAGCACCGGCCACGGCCAATATCATGGGCAAGATGGCCGCAGGAATTGCAGACGATATGCTGTCCACCCTGGTGATGGCGGTCACCGCGCCGGTCATAGTTTGTCCTGCAATGAATGTCAATATGTATAAAAGCCCGGCTGTGCAGAATAACTTGAACCAGCTAAAGAAGCGGGGCGTTTATGTTGTCGAACCGGGCGCCGGACTGCTGGCATCCGGTGCAGAAGGGAAGGGCAGGCTGGCGGAGCTGGAGCACATCATAGAGCAAATCGAGGTAGCGCTGTCGCCAAAGGATTTTGCAGGAAAAAGGGTGATGGTGACCGCTGGGCCTACGCATGAGTCAATTGATCCTGTCAGATATATTACCAACAGGTCATCAGGAAAAATGGGATATGCCATCGCACGCGTCGCACGAAGGCGCGGCGCGGAGGCGGCCCTTGTAACCGGCCCCACAAGCCTTCCCGAACCTCCAGGCATCCGGGTGATCCGGGTAAGCTCCGCAAGCCAGATGTATAAGGCCTGTTTATCCGAGTCAAAGAAAGCCGACATCATCATCAAGGCGAGCGCTGTTTCTGACTACAGGCCCAGGCAAACAGTATCGCAGAAGATTAAGAGGAAGCAGGGCAAGCTGGTTCTCGAACTGGAGCAGAACCCTGACATCATCGCGGAAATAGGCAAGCGAAAAGGGTCGCGGATACTCGTCGGGTTCGCGGCAGAGACATCCGAGGTTATCAAGCATGCAAAGGAGAAGATGCAAAGAAAGAATCTAGACCTGATGGTGGCCAATGATGTTACCCGCCCGGGAGCAGGTTTTGATCTTGACACCAACATTGTAATGATCATTGATCGTTACGGCGAAAAAGGCGAAAAAGGTGAAAAAGGTGAAAAAGGTGAAGGATGGAATATAGAGGAACTGCCGAAGATGACCAAGATAGAGGTTGCGGAAAAGCTATTTGATCGCATTGGCAGGATGAAATCCAAAAAAGCCCCGAAGCGAGGCAAAGGCAAGGCAAGCGCCTGATGCTGGCTATGCCGGGAAATTTGTGGTAAAGATAAGTGAATAAGATCATGGTTGAAAAGGTTTTGCCAGCTCAAGCCATGACGGGCGATGAGATTCTGGAAGTCATCGCCGCGGTGAAAGGCCAGGTGGCTTTTCATCAATGGCTGGGCATCAGGGGGTATTCCGAGGAAAAATTATACGAGGCCAGGATGCGCACGGACAAGATACTTCAGAAAATAAGGGATGAACTCGGGGACTGCAAGAGATGCCGGCTTTCTGAAACCAGGACTCACCTGGTCTTCGGCCAGGGCAACCCTGAGGCGGACCTGGTTTTTATAGGGGAAGCTCCGGGGCAGGAAGAGGATGCGGCAGGGGTGCCTTTTGTGGGCGCGGCTGGAAGGATACTGACAGATATAATTGTCAAGGGAATGAAGCTCTCGCGCAAGGATGTTTATATATCCAATGTCGTCAAGTGCAGGCCCCCTGGAAACCGGGACCCCCTGCCCGAGGAGATTAGTATATGCGAGCCCTTCTTGAGAAAACAGCTCCAGGCCATCAGGCCGCGAGTGATCGTGGCACTGGGAAAATTCGCGGCCCAGACTCTGCTTAAGAGCGAGACCCCCATTTCACGCCTGCGGGGAAATTTTTACGAATACGATGGAATTCCTCTGATGCCCACATTTCATCCGGGTTACTTGCTCAGAAACCCGGGCGGGAAGAAACTGGTCTGGGAAGACATAAAAAAGGTCATCCAGTTAATGGAGAAAGAATAAAGGATAATATCATGCATCGGATACGGCTCGGACTCATAATATGCTTGCTTCTCATACCCGGCATAATTCACGCGGGCACAGTATATCGGATTGATATTGACGGGATCATTGACACGGCTGTGGCCGATTATGTCAAGGCCGCTATTGAGCGGGCCGAGACCGATGAAGCCCAATGCCTGGTCGTCACACTGGATACCCCCGGGGGAATGCTGGATGCGACAAAGGAGATTGTCCAGTTAATGCTGGATGCTGATGTGCCCATGGTGGCTTTCGTCTCTCCACGAGGAGCCTCGGCCACAAGTGCCGGGATGATGATAACAATAGGAGCGCATGTGGCGGTCATGGCGCCCGGCACAAACATAGGGGCCGCGCACCCGGTGATGATGCCTTTCATGGTCAAGTATGAACCCGTGCCCAAAGAAGATGTGATGATGGAGAAGGCCACAGAAGATACCGCAGGATGGGTCCGCTCTATCGCGCAGATGCGCGAGCGAAATGAGGAGTGGGTCGAAGAGGCGGTGCGCGAAAGCTCTTCCATTACGGCCAGCGAAGCTGTGGAGAATAATGTGGTGGATGGAATGGCCGGCGACATCAGGGAACTGATGCAATTTCTCGATGGCAGAAAAGTAAAGCTCAATGACCGCAAGGTGACACTGGACACCAAAGGGACACACCCCATAAAGCTGAACATGAGCCTTCCGCAACTGCTCCAGCACTTCATCAATAATCCGAATGTGATACTGATACTTCTGCTCATCGGCGCGCTCGGTATAGCCATAGAGTTCAAGGCACCCGGAATGATATTCCCCGCCGCAATAGGCGCATCATGCATCCTCGTGGCGCTCACCGCGCCGACCATGCCTATCAACTACATAGGCCTGCTTCTGATATTTCTGGGATTCGCATTCCTGATCATGGAGATATTCATTACCAGCTATGGATTCCTGAGCCTCGCGGGAGTGGTCTCGCTGGTGGTAGGCGCGCTCATGCTTTTCCAGACCAAGGAGGTGACAGGCGTGCAGGTTTCATGGAGTGTTCTTTTGCCCATCGTGGTCTTTGTGGTGGCTATTGTTTTGATTGTGGGAACATTGATCCTGAATGCCCACCGTTCCCGGGTTACATCTGGACAGGAAGGCCTGGTCGGCATGATAGGAGTGGCACAGAGCGACTTTGCCCAGGGACACAAGGGCTCGGTCTTTGTCAACGGAGAATACTGGAACGCAATAGCAGAGGATGAGATAAAGAAGGATGAAGAGGTCAGAGTTGTCTCGGTGGACAACCTCGTTTGCCGGGTTAGAAAGGCATAAA
>CAZOMR010000039.1:0-17370 GCA_964580655.1 uncultured bacterium | reverse complement strand
CAAAGGGCGCAGCAAGCAGCGCCCCTACGGCCGAGAATGAAAAAAGTCACCATTTATGTCGCACACCCCAATCGCAGGATTTTCTTGTATTAATTTCCAGAATCAGGTAAAATATAGATGTCTGGGATAAAGCGGAAAAAGGAGGTTCGTGATGCTGAGGCTGTTAGCTGGATTTATCGCAGGGGTGGTGGCTACCTTCATGTTCTTTCTCTCCGGTTACGGCGACCGTTTAACCGATTGGGCCAAAAAGGCTGAGGTGGTGGCCCAGGAGATACAGAAGGTGGAAAAAGACACAGAGGGCGCCAGGAACTTCGCCCGATCTTTGGGTAAAACATTAGATTCAAAACAAGATAAAAAAGAATCCCCTGTCAAGGAAAAGTCTGATTAAAATAACAGAATAATTGTGCGGCATTTGTTTCATGTATAAAGCCAAAAAGCAGTTAGTTCTGGCCTCTGCATCGCCTAGACGGCGGGAATTGCTTAAGAGTCTTGGATTGGTATTCAATGTTATGCCAAGCGAGCTTGCGGAGAGGGGCATGGGTGAGATGGAGGCCAGGGATCCTGCTATCGGGACACAGGAGTGTGCACGGGACAAGGCGGAGACGGTTGCGGAGCGGCTTGCCGGGGATAAGGAGGAGCGGTGGTATCTTGGCGTGGACACGGTGGTGATAGTGGATAACAAGGTTTTGGGCAAGCCGGCGGACGAGACTGAGGCCAGAGAGTGGCTTTTTATGCTTTCCGGCCGCTGGCACAGGGTGGTATCGGGCTACTGTTTGCTCAATCCCAGGACGAGACAGGTCTGCTCCAATGCTGTGAGCACCGAGGTTCGTATCAAGGAGCTGAGCGAGGATGAGATCAAGGCCTACCTCGCGACGAGTGAGCCTTTTGACAAGGCTGGAGGATATGCGGCGCAGGGTGTTGGTGCCGCATTTATAGAGGAGATTCGCGGTTCTTACACGAATGTGGTGGGCCTGCCGCTCTCGGAGGTGCTCGGGGATATGCTGAGGATGGATATAATCGAGCCGGAGCCGCACACCTAGCCTGGGTGGAAGATGAGCAATATACGGAATAATCTGAAGCAGGTACGGGAGCGCATGGAGAAAGCCGCGCAAAAGGCCGGCCGGGCCGCGGAAGAGATCACCCTGGTCGCGGTCACCAAGACCAAGCCCCTGGAGATGATCCAGGAGGCTCTTGAGGCGGGCCAGCTTGATTTCGGCGAGAACTATGCCCAGGAACTCCGGGACAAGATGGCCGCACTCGCGGACGGGCGGATTCGCTGGCATTTCATCGGCGGAATTCAGACCAACAAGGTCAAATACCTGATAGACGGGGTGCACCTGATCCATTCGGTTGACAGCGTCAAGCTGGTGGATGAGATAGCCAGGCGAGCCGGGAAGGCTGGTATGACCAAGGGTGTGCTTATCGAGGTCAAGCTCAGTGCGGAGGATACGAAGTTCGGGGTGGATGTTGAGGGGCTTCGTAAACTATTGCTTGCGGCCATATCCAGGCCGGAGCTTGAGGTGCGTGGCCTGATGACCATGCCGCCTTATTTTGATGATCCCGAGGATTCCCGGCCTTACTATCAGAACTTACGCGAGATCAGGGGAGAGATGGAGAGGGAATTTGCAGGCGAGCTAAAACTCCCTTTACTCTCCATGGGCATGTCTCACGACTTTGAGGTGGCGATTCAAGAGGGCGCGGACATTGTGCGGGTGGGCACGGCCATATTCGGACCCAGGGCGGCTTGAAAGATGACAGGAAAGGTAGCGGTGAGCATTCTCAAGGGAAAAAGGATCGGGTTCATCGGTGGAGGGAAGATGGCCGAGGCCATGATCCGGGGTCTTTCAGCGGGCGGAGTCCCGGCGCGGCAGATAGTTGTTTATGATGTGGATGCCCGGCGCCGCTCACATCTGCGCAAGGCCTACCGGGTCCAGATCGCAAAAAGCAATATCGAGGTCGCGGGATCAGCAAGGGTGGTAATACTTGCGGTGAAACCGCAGAACCTGGAAAAGGCTTTAGAGGGGCTGGGGAATTTTGAGAAGCCTGGTTCCAGGCCGCTTTTTATTTCTATCGTGGCTGGGGTGCCTCTCCGGGTGATTCGTTCCTGGCTGGGCAAGTCCGGAGGATCTGGAGGAGGTGTGCGCCTGGTGCGGGTGATGCCCAATACCCCGGCCCTGATCGGACAGGGGATTTCAGCTTTTTACATGAGTCCGAATTGCACGGCCTCGAATAAAAAAGCGGCTGTGGCGATTCTGGGGGCAATGGGCGAGGTGATCGAGGTCAAAGATGAGAAGCTCCTGGATCCTGTAACCGGTCTCTCCGGTAGCGGCCCGGCCTATTTTTATGTGATCATCGAGGCGCTTGCGGATGCGGGTGTGAAGATGGGTCTTTCGCGTGATGTGGCGCTCAGGCTTGCGGCCTGGACTGCCTCGGGAGCGGCCCGCATGGTGCTTGAGACAGGGATGCATCCGGGTGAGCTCAAGGACATGGTAACCTCTCCGGGTGGAACCACGGTGGCTGGCCTTTCGGAGCTTGAGAAGGGGGGCCTGCGCGGGGTTTTGATCAGGGCTGTGGAGGCCGCGACAAGGCGGTCAGAGGAGTTGGGCCAAAAGCCTGAAGGGCCTGGAGGACAGGTTAATACGGGAAGAGAGAGTCGAGGGAAATAGGACCGGAAAGGAGAGTGCGATGAAGATTACGCCGCTGGACATTCAGAATCACCGTTTTCGGAAAAGTCTCAGGGGGTATGACCGTCAGGAGGTGGAGATTTTCCTTGAGATGGTGTCTTCGGAGCTGGAGAATTTGATCAAGGAGAACAACTATCTTGAGGACGAGCTTTCCCGTAAGAGCACGGAACTGGTTGAATACAGGGAGCGAGAGCAAACCTTGAAAGACACCATGATTACGGCACAGCGGATAGCGCAGGACATGAGGCAGAATGTGGCCAAGGAAGCGCAGATCATTCTATCCGAGGCAGAGCTGGAGGCTGACCGGATCATCAAGAAGGCGCATGAGCGCGTGATAAGCCTGCAGGAAGAGATCAATGATTTCAAGAAGCAAAGGCTCCAGGCGGAAAGCGAGCTCCGGTCTCTGCTTACCACCCATCTTAAACTGCTGGACATCGCGCGCGAGACCGAGGAAGAGACCGCGGCCATAGAGGAAAAGGTTGCGCTTTTACCGTCCAAGCCTCGCGGAGGGGAATAAGGGGTCCCTTGGACAGCAACAGGGGCCTGCCATTTCTCAAGAAGACAGAGTCCGGAGTGATTTTATCTGTGCTCATCAAGCCTCGGTCGAGACGCAGTCTTATTGAAGCCGTAAATTCTGAGGGACTGCTCAGGATACGGGTTGTAGAACCTCCGGTCAAAGGCGCCGCAAACAAGGGTCTCGTTAAGCTTCTTTCCCGGAGCATGGGCATTCCAAAGAGCCGCTTGACGATAATCTCCGGAGAAACATCCTCGCGCAAAAGAGTGCTCATTCAAGATTTGAGCATGGATGATACAAAGCGCTGGTGGGAAAAAGTCTCCGCGGGATAGATCGAGGAGCGGTATAGTGCATCAACAACTTCGCACATCCTTTTGGATTTTGGCATGGGGAATTTGACAATCATGGAAAAGCTGGTAGAGTTTTTTAGTCTTTAAATCCTTTTTAAGAGAGGGGTCGCGATGCAGAATAAATTAAGTCTGATTTTTGGTGCTGTCATCCTGTTTCTCGGCGGGCTACTGGCCGGGATGCTGATCGGCCAGAGTGCGCTGGGAGATAAGCAGGGCCAGATAGCTTTCGCAGAGGGCAAGACCCTGGAGGTCCGACTTAATGAGCTTGAGCAGAAAATTCTGGACAATAAAAAGGCCATAGACCATGTAGACGGAATTCTGACCAAGATCACCAAGCCACCCACTCCCAAGAGAGCAAACCGCCCGGACCCGGAGAAGAAATATGAATTTGATCTCAGCACTACGGCGTGGAAGGGGGCCGCTGATCCCAAGGTTACATTAATAGAATTCGCGGATTTCCAGTGTCCCTACTGCAAGAGATTTGATGGGGTTGTGACTAAAGTGCTTGATAAATACCCGAATGATGTCAGGTTTTATTTTAAACAAAGGATAGTTCATCCTTCGGCTTTCGCGGCTCACGAGGCCGCAATGGCGGCCAAGGCCGAGGGAAAATTCTGGGAAATGTATAAAATTCTTTATGCCAATCCACGAGAGCAAAAGCCGGAGGACCTTGAAAGATACGCAAGCCAGATAGGTCTTGACATGGAAAAATACCAAAAGGCGATGAGCGAGCATTTATACGAGAAAGCAGTGAAGAAGGATGATGCGGAAGCCAGGAAGAATTTCATCAATGCCACGCCCACGGTTTTCATCAACGGGTATTATGAGCCGAGACCCAGTCCTGATATAATTCTCCAGAAGATCGAGGAAGCCATTAAAAAGGGCGATTAAAGATTGGCGCACTCAAGGAGCATTATTTTTTTTCTTGCGGGCGCACTATTTTTGTGCGCGAGTGCGGCATTCTCCCAGGAGGGGCTTGAGAATTATCCGGGGCGAGAAGTTGACAGACCTCTTTTGCTTGTCCCCGGTATTTACGAGCTGACCATGGTCGCATCTTATATTGACACCAGAGAGGTCTATAATCTGGATGGCCGGCTCGAATCCTCGGATGATACCTGCCGGCTTCTGGATTTGAGATTCGATCTTGGTTACGGGATCACCCCACGACTCCAGGCAGGAATGAGCCTTCCATATCTTTCCGGAGAGACAGGAGAGGCTGAGGGTGCGGGGATAGGTGATGTCTCGGCAAACATCTACTACGGTCTTATTCCCGAACCCAGTGCCTTTTCCGCCGCGCTCTATCTTCGCCTCTCATATCCCTCCGGCAATCATAACCTCGAATTTGAATGGAATGACGAGGGCGAGAAGGTGCAGACAAGATTCATCACAGGGGACCCTTATTATGACCTTTTCCCGGGGCTTGCCTTGAAGTGGCAGATGAAGGATTGGGCACTGGAGGGATCGCTGGAGTATGTCTATACCTACCCCGGTGAGGTCCAGGTGAAGCGAGGCTTCAAAAAAGAAAGCAAGGATGTGGACCCGGGAAACGGCCTCAATGCCTACATGTCCGGAATTTATCAGATCAAAGACAAGCTCGCACTTTTTCTCGATCTACGCTACATCTCCCGCCTGGAAAGCGAGATAGAAGACAAGGATGACCCCGATGACCAGACCATGAGCCTGAGCCTCGGTCCCAGGGTCCTTTATCACATCAGCCCGGACAACGACCTTTATCTCGGCACACAATATGTCCTTGATGGCATCAACACAAAGGCAGGACTTCCACTCTACATGGGCATCAGAGCAAGGTTCTGAAGCAGTAGTCTGCTTTCAGCCTTCGTAGCCGTAGGCTACTAGGACGGAGCCCATGTGTAGCCTTATCAGGGGTTCAGGAAGCAGGATGGATACTTCTTTCTTCCTGGTTGGCCGTTGCTTCCCCGGAGTCTGGATCAAAGTTATCCAGGATGGCATTCCGCACCCTGGCCATCAATTCTTCTTTACGCTCAAGCCCGAGTGGTCTGGAGGACTCGTAATCCTGGCAGAGGATAGGATTTCCGATTTTTATCTTCACGCGGGTTTTTGTAAACCTGAAAGAGCCTTTCGGCATCATGGGCTGGGTGCCGGTGATACTGATCGGGACTATCGGAACACCGGCTTTAATTGCGAGCACAAAGCCGCCCTTCTTAAAAGGCCCGAGACGATGGTCCGGGGACCGTGTTCCTTCTGGAAAAACGAGCACGGAGGTGCCTGTGTGGATTCTTTCCACGGCCCGATCAAGCCTGCCTCTGGCCTGCGTCGGTTTTTCGCGGTCAATGATGATGTGGCCTGATGCCCACAATGCCTGGCCGAAGACCGGGATGTAGGTGAGTACCCTCTTGGCAACAAAGCGAACAGGGACTGGCAGGTAACCGATGAGAGAGATCACATCAAAATAGCTCTGATGATTGGCCATGTATACGCAAGGTGTTGCCGGGATTCTTTCAAGCCCCTCGATCTCTAGTGGCACCCGGCTTGTGCGCACGATGAGCCGGGCCCAGGTGCGGCTTATTACCTTATAGAAAAGTCCTTGCCAATCAAGAGGGATGACAAGCAGGAGCAAAAGCCCAGCGATCAGGGTATAGAGGATAATCGTGGCCCACATGTAGATGGTATAGATCATGGCCTTTATAGTTGTATTATACTTGATCCTGTGTTAGATTCAATTCCACTGGAGTAATCTTTCTTAAAGAGGAGGGACCCTGATGGCACAGCGAGGCCTGAACAAGGTGATGATCATTGGCCGTCTCGGCCGGGACCCGGAGGTCAAATACCTTCCGAGCGGCCAGGCAGTGACCAACTTCTCCGTGGCCACCAACGAGACCTGGACAGGCAAGGACGGCAACAAGGAAGAGAGGACCGAGTGGCACCGGATAGTGGCCTTTGGCAAGCGGGCCGAGTTATGCGGGGAGTATTTATCCAAGGGGAAGCAGGTTTACATCGAGGGAGCACTCCGGACCAGGGAGTGGGAGAAGGACGGCCAGAAGCACTATACTACGGAGATCGTGGCATGGAATGTTCTCTTCCTGGGTGCCAGGGGAGATGCTCCCGTGGGGGATGAGATAGTTTATGATGAGCCAGCCGGGCCCGGTGGGTCCGGGGCTTCCGAGGATGACATTCCTTTCTGAAATGTAGATTCCCAAAGCCAGGAATTTTTCTCAAGGTCTAAGAGGCTGTCCGAGTAGTATATTCATGATAGCACATAGGTTACCGGTCATGGATCGGGGGTGATGGTGGCTTGAATCCGAGGGACAGGGCTTTTTCATACTCCTGCAAGGCCTTTTCATCCTCACTCAGCAATGAATATGTTTTGCCAAGATAGTAATGCCCGGCCGCATGCTCAGGCTCAAGCGACAGAAGACGCTCAAGATGTTTCCCGGCATCAAGTGGTTTTCTTTTAACCAGATAGACAATGGCAAGATTGATCAATGCCGGGCAGTGTTCGGGATTCAAAGCAAGCACCCTGGAATACTCGGTGATGGCCTTGTCATAATATCCTTTGATCGTGTAGATGTTTCCCAGATTGAGGTGAGCCTCAATGTGCTCAGGGTTGAGAGCGGTTTCCATCAGAAAGGCGGACTCGGCTCGCGCCATGTTGTTCTTGTAGAGAAACGCTATTCCGAGGTTGGTGTAAAAGTATAGCCCCCTGAGGTCCGGGTGTCTCTTGATAGCCTCCTGATAGAGGCGGATGGCCTGGTCGTATTCTCCGAGCATGGCAAGGCTTGTGCCCAGATTGTTGTAGGCCACAAAGAGCCCCGGCTCAAGGTCAATTGCACTTTGAAATTCCTGCACAGCCCGGCGGTGATCCCCGAGTTTCTGAAAGGCCACACCGAGCTGATTGTGTAGAACCGGGTTCTCCGGATCAAGCACGAGCGCCCTACTGTAAGAGGCTATGGCATGCTCAAGCCCTGCCTCTGCTTGATGCTCCTCGCAAATTCCCCTGGCCATAAGAGCCTTGGGATTCTCCGGGTTCAACTCCAGGGCGTGCTTCAGCGCAGACAGGCCCGGCTTCACCTGGCCGGACCGACAAAGCACTATGCCCAGACCCTGATAACCATCGGATAGTTCCGGGTCCAGCGCAATCGCTTCACGGAAATACAATTCCGCCTGCTTATAGCTCTTTACCTTCAGGAGAGTCTCACCCAGCTTCACTCTCTCCAGGGCCTGCCCGCGGGCCTTTTCCTTGTTCTCACAAGAGAGGATGAGCAAAGTCGCTAAAGCGAGAAAGCATATCTTCCAGGTAAAATAGTTTTTCAGGGAATTCATGCTAAAGACTTGCTTAATTCCCTTCTCCTGCTCCAGCCCCCTGGACCAGACTCTTGTAAAGCGCCAGGTATTTCTCAGCCGAGGCCTGCCATGAGTGATCCTCGCTCATGCCGTTTTGGATCAGACGGGACCAGTGCTTTGGGCTACGGTAGATGGAAAGAGCCTCGGATACCTTCTCAAGCAGGGCCGAACTCGAGTACTCCTTGAATTTGAAGCCGTTGCCAATCCCTTTTTCAGGAACAAAATTAGAGATGGTATCATCCAGGCCCCCGGTGGCCCTGACCAGGGGCACTGTTCCGTATTTGAGGCTGATCATCTGGTTTAGACCGCAGGGTTCATACCGGGATGGCATCAGAAAGATGTCAGCCCCTGCCTCGATGAGATGAGCCAGGGTGTCATCATAAGCTATCCGGATCCCAGCCTTATCCGGGTAGCGCCGCTTTATATCCTCGAACATCTCATGATACCTCTTCTCCCCGGTGCCTAAGAGCACGAATTGCAAGTCATAATTCATGATCCCTTCAATACCTTGAGCGATCAGGTCAAACCCCTTCTGGTCAGCCAGCCTGGATACCGAGGCCACGATCGGCACGGCCGGTTGCTCCGGAAGGCCCAGGGCCCTCTGTAATGCCTGCTTGCACTCCGCCTTGCCGGAAGGATCGCT
The DNA here is from genome assembly GCA_964580655.1 of uncultured bacterium. Lineage (GTDB taxonomy): Bacteria > RBG-13-61-14 > RBG-13-61-14 > RBG-13-61-14 > CAZOMR01 > CAZOMR01. The sequence continues at coordinate 8,856 of CAZOMR010000039.1, read as the reverse complement.
CGCAGAAAAATTAGCCGGAATCTTCTCGTCCGTCTCCGGATTCCAGATAGAGTAGTCTATCCCGTTGAGAATTCCAAAGAGCCTGTCCCGCCTGCTTCTCAATACCCCATCCAGGCCGTGCCCGTATTCTTGTGTCTGGATTTCCTCGGCATAAGCCCGACTCACCGTGGTCAAGGCATCAGCGAAGGCAAGCCCGCCTTTCAAAAAATTTACCCGACCATAGTATTCAAGGTATTCCGGCGTGAAATAGCTCCAGTCCAGGCCGATCAGCCTCATATCCCATTTCCAGAATACTCCCTGGTATCCGAGATTGTGGATCGTGAGAGCTGTCTTGATCCCTTTGAGTAGAGGGTCTTCCGCATAGAGGGTTTTCAGGTAAACCGGTATCAGTGCGCTCTGCCAGTCATGACAGTGGATTATATCAGGCCTTGTGTCCCGGGATCTGAGGAACTCAAGCGTTCCCCGTGAGAAAAAGGTGAACCGAGGGGCATTGTCAGGATAGTCACCCTCCGGCATGTTATAAAGATATTCGCGGTCATAGTATTCATCCTTCTTGATAAAATAGACATCAATGCCCTGATCGTTCCGGTGACGCAGGACCTCGCCCTGCTTCCTCACAATCCTGTCCTCAATAGCGATCGGCACGCGCACCTTGATCCCGGTTCGCTCAAGAGGAAATTTCTTCTCGATCCCCCTATACAAAGGCAAGATGATGCTTACATCCACACCCAGTTGATGAATTGCAAGGGGCAGTGCACCAACAACATCAGCCAGGCCACCGGTCTTGGCATAAGGCACAACCTCTGAGCTTACCATAAGAACCTTCATTCAGGAGTGCTCCTTGACCTTGATTATAACCACGAATGATCTTGCTTGCAATTGAATCCGAAGCCCTTGTCCAGCGGGGTGCCTGCTTTTCCTTAGAATGCCTGCTTGTAAGCGAATATGATGTAATTGGACAACTCATCGCTGTATGCGATGGTCACCCTCATATTGTGCCCTGGATCAAAATAGAATACCCAGCCTACTCCCGCGGAACCATGCAGGTCTTCAAGCTCATCATCCTCATCGCTCCAGACCTGCCCGAGATCATAGAAGAAGACCCAGGAGGTATTGTAAACAAAATTTCTCATGCTGGAAAGGATGTTTGCCGCCATCCTGTTCTCCGGGGACTTGTATCTCGGATACCAGTTGGCCCTTACACGATGCCTCAGCTCAAAGGATGCGAGAGCACGGTTCTGATCCGCATACCGGTTCTCCCAATACCCTCGAAGACCAAACTCATCAAGATAATCTGAAATGGAGATGCGACTGTGCCCCAGTGCAGGATATGCCCAAAAGGGAATCTCATCGCCGTCCAGCCTGTCCCAGCGCACATACAGGCCAAGGATATTATAAGGGTCACGCTCAAAGCTGGTAAGGCCGATGAGCGGGAAGAAATGTGCTGTCTCGGCCGAGTATCTCCAGTAGTTCCAGTCCGCGCCCAGGGACTCATTTACCCGCGTGGCCGTGATCCGTTCGTAACCGCCCTTTGTGGGAAAAACCTTGTTCCTCCCTGCCTGGTTGTCGTGAAACAGGGCCAGGCTGAGCGCATGGGTTGAGGGCCTGTCGTTGAACTCCTCGCTCTCGTAAAGCAATGGATAAACCTCGGAAATAGGCCGGTCAAGATCGGGATACCTCTCGTCAAAACCCGGGTCATCCAGGTCTGTGTCACGGAGCTCGGTGCGGTGATGCTCTCCTTGTAAACTGATGCCGAATCTGCCGGGAAGCAAGACCGTGTAGCTGAGCCTTCCCAGGTAAATCTCTTTGCCGTAGCATGCCGCATCATCCATGTCCGTGTCCGGGCCAACTCCGAAGAACTGCGATCCGGTGCGGTTGACATACAAGGCCAGGGCCGAAAGCTTGTCCCTCTCAAGGAAAAGGGATGGCTCCACATAATCCAGGATATACTGCCGGAAAGCGGTATCGGTGAAGACATCGTAAACCTGGAGAAAACGGCCGGGCTTGCCAGCGACATCGTGCCACACATAGCCAAGGCCGCCGCCTATGCCTTCCGGGCCGAAGAGCATGGCCATGGTAAAACCCTTGCCCTTTGGCGGCCATTCATCCTCGGCCAGAATGGACACCGGAAGAGTTAAGAGGATCAAAGTCAGAAGATACAGCCTTGTTTTTGCCACTCGCATTCCCACTCCCTTCAGAGGGTGTCGAAGAACTCCCTTTCAACATCAATCTAATTCAACTATGTTTCCCCTCCCTGCGATGGGAGAGGTTTTTTCGACACCGCCTTTGGTGAGTTGACATATCACATTTTTTCTGTTCTGGCACAAAAATTCAAGAAAAGGATTCAATAGCCTCTTTGTAGATTTTCTCCATGCTTGATGCCGCTCGCTCCCACGAGAAGAGTCTTTCCGCGCGACTGCGTGCCGCGTGCGAGAGCCGATGTTGAAGTGATGGGTTTTTGAGAATGGTGCGAAGAGCCCGGGCAAGCGCCCCCTCATCCCCGGGGGGGACAACGAGAGCGGCCTCTCCGTCCGGACCCGTAACCTCGGGAAGCGCACCCGCACTGGTAGCGATCAAGGGAGTGCCGCAGGCCATGGCCTCCAGGGCCGGAAGCCCGAAGCCTTCAAACAAGCTCGGCAGAACCGCGACCTCGGCTTGATGGTATTCGGAGATCAACTCCGGCAAGGATACCTTTTCACGAAAACTTACCTGGGCAGAAAGACCCAATTCCCTGACAAGGTTCCTGGCATAAACGCGACCGGGGTAAAGCCGGCCGTCCACTATCACCAGATGAAGAGACCGGTCATTTACAAGGCGCATGGCGCGAAGCAGATACAATATGCCCTTCTTCCTGTCCTCACTGCTTCCGACAAAAAGTATTCCGCCGCGCTTTTTTGCAGGCCGGGGCAAAGGCCTGAAGGTCAGGTGATCCACACCGTTATAAACCGTGCTAAGGCGCGACTTATCAAGACGGTAGGTTTGTGCCACGAGATTTCGGGAGAAATCCGAGACAGTGATGATGCGATCAAGACGCCTTGCCACCCATCCCTGCATGAATAGCGGGTAATACAATGCTCGTTTTGCTTTTGTGGCAACACCGGCAAGTCCTGCGGACCCGGAGGGCTGGAGCAGGTCTTGTTTGCGATCAATCTGGAGAGGGTGATGAATGGTGGCCACGGTAGCGAGACCGAGCGAGCGGATAAGGTATAAACCATAGCCCAGGCATTGGTTGTCGTGCACGATGTCAAAAGGCTTATCGCGATTGATGGTCCTGATCAGGCGGAAGGCTCGGAGGCTGAAGGCCAGCATCTCCGGGTTCGGCCCGAGTCGCGAAAGCGCGAATTCGCAGAAATGTAGAGGCTGAAACATGGACAGTGGATCAGGTTCAGGAAGAAAATTCTGAGCACGGTTGATGAAATTCTCATCGTGGAGCCGATATACCCTTGCCCACGGCGTTTCAGCAGGATAAGGCGGGCCGACCAGGATCGAGACATCATGGCCGCACCCGGCCAGGGCCCTTGAGAGATGGTAAAGGTAAACACCCTGGCCCCCACAATACATATTGCCCCGGTAGCTGAGTAGCGCGATCCGCATCAGTAATACATTTTATCATGAGAATCAGAAGCTTGCTAAGCTTTTGCGATTACTTTAACCCCCTAAATGCTTCACTATCACCTTCGCGCCTGCTCGAAGTCCTTGAGCACCTGGGTCCCGGGCGGCTTTGTGAGGATGCTCACGATGATGATGACGGTCATGCTGAGGCCGAATGCGGGGACAAGCTCCCAGATGAGGCCGCTGAGGGATGGGACATTGTGCCAGATGATGATGACAAGGAGCCCTGTTATCATGCCGGCGGCCACTCCCCAGGGGGTTGTTCTCTTCCAGCGGAGAGTCATTATCAATGCCGGCCCGAACCCGGCGGCCAGGCCTCCCCAGGCATACTGGACAAATTTGAACACGCCTCCGGACTGGTTCCATGCAAGCAAGACCGCGGCCATGCCTATACCCAGGGTGATAATCCGGCTCAAAGCCAGGCACAGCCTGTCCGAGGCTTTTGAATGAATTATTTTCCGGTAGAAGTCCTCCATTATCGCGGAGGTCAGGACAAGGACCTGGGAATCCACTGTTGACATGATCGCCGCGGCCACTGCGGCTATTGCAACTCCTGCCAGCCAGCCGGGCAGAAACCTGGTTGCAAGCAGGGGAAGCACAGTCTCCGGGTCATCCACTTGCGGACCCAGGGCATTAAGACCAACCAGTCCCACCATCATGCATCCGTAGAGTGCGAGAACAACCCAGATCATGGAGATCAGGGTGGACCGCCTGAGTTCCTCTGTTTTCCTGATGGCCATGAACCTGACCACGATATGCGGCTGACCCGGGTATCCGAGACCCCAGGCCAGGCCTCCGAGGATCAGGGTGCCCCAAAGGGCCCAGCCGGTCATTCCTCCGTTCACGCTGAGCATCTCCGGGTTGACCTCGCTCAGGGTCTGTGTCAATTCATGGAGTCCTCCCATCTTGATGATGCCTATCACAGGCAGGGCCACAGCTATAAGGACCATCAGGAGGCCCTGAAAAAGGTCTGTCCATGCCACGGCAAAGAACCCGCCCATCATGGTATAGAAGATGATCACGGCCGCGCCAAGGACCACGGCCTGGTGATAGTCAAGCGGAAAAGTGCTGGAGATGGTCTTTCCCGCGGCCTTGAACTGCGCCGCGATGTAAAGGGTATAAAAGACCACTATCACGGCGAGCGAGGCCAGCCTCAGGGTGATCGCGCCCTGGCCCCGGAAGCGCTCCTGGAGGAAATCAGGGAGGGTTATTGCGCCGAGTATTTCAGAATACCTGCGTAACCTCTTTGCGAGCACTGTCCAGTTGAAGAAAGTCCCGGCCATGCACCCGATCAAGACCCATGCCAGGCTCAGACCTTGCCGAAAGGCCTCACCGGGTAGACCGAGCAGGAGCCAGCCGCTCATGTCAGATGCCACCGCGCTGATCGCCACCACCCACGGCCCGAGTCTCCTTCCGGCAAGGATAAAGTCCTCAAGGTTGTGAGAAAAGCGGTAGGCGAAAAGGCCGATCACCACCAGCAACGAGAGGTACACGGCAAAGGAGATAGTGAGACTCGGGTTATCCATTATTATTCCGAGTTCGATGACCGTGAAGGGGATGTGAAGATGTAGAACAGAAAAGCGGCCAGGATAAAGAGAAAAGGCGGAAGAAGCAGGATCGCCCAGTCAAGAATACCGGGACCGTCAACCATATTTACTCCTTAAGAGGCTGGTCAAGGCGTGCGATTGGACTTTTCGAGAATCTTCTCCAGCTTTGCTTTATCCTTGGCAGAAATTGGTTTTGACATGGGAGGTTTCGAGAGTTCGGGAATTTCAGGGATAGGCTTCGACACCTTCGGTGCCGGGGTCTCCCGGCCTTCTCGGTCTTTGATGGCTGATACCAGCTCATCCACCCGGTCAACCATCATAGAGAGCTCCTTCTTGACCAGGTGGCCTATATCTTTTTTGCTTCCTCCTTGAAAGGCAACAACCCAGACCGCCCCTGCCCCGATAAGAACAAAGAGTATTACGATCCACCTTCCAAGCCGCTTCTTCTTTCGCCTTGCCACTGCTTCCACCTCAGGAGTCTAGACTATTTTATCATGTTCCAGCATTTGAGCCAAATATTATTGCTGTTTCAGGTCTTTTTCCGAGAACACCAGAGCCTGGAACCGACTGATCTTGACCTTGCCTGTATTCCAGCAGTCCGGGTCCATGCCGGCCTTCATACAGGTGTGGCTAAGGAATTCTTCCCTGCCCCATCCCTGCTCCAGGGGCACCTGGGGAAGGAGGACTCCGCGGCGGGCACCGTATTCCATCTCCAGGCCGTCTCTGCCGACCATGATTTCTCCGAGGTTCTTGACCACCTTCATCGGCGTGAGCACGGAGATCTCGTATTCCAGGTCCGGCAACTCCTCCGGGCTGACCGGTTGGAAGCGCATGTCGTGCCTGGCCGCACTGGCCGCAACATCTCGCACGCAGAGAAAAAGCGGCACCCTGGCCACCAGGTGGCCTATACATCCGCGAAGCTGGCCGTGCTTCTTCAGGGTAACAAATGCCGCACCCTTTTCCAACAGCTTCTCTGAATCAACCTTTACATCAGGGATTTTATTCTCGCGGACATACATCTCCACGGTCTCCCGTGCTATCCGCATGAGTGATTTCTTGTCCTCCAGGGTAATGTCATAATCATCAGGCGGAATCAATTTGAGCTCCTTTTGCAATTCAGCTTCCTCCCTGCCCGGCTCTATCGGCTTTTCCTCGCCAGTGAGGATGAAGGCCACCGCGCCGTATCCGACGACCCTGGACATAGAGCCGGCAGTATCCCCGGAGTTGCGGTAATCAAGGACCTCTACCCTGATTCCGCCTCGGCGTGCAAACAGGCTCATCAGGGTGAAGAGCGGTCCGGCCCCACAGCATTGCGCTCTCTTATGGCGGAAATCATCTTCAAGAAGCTGAATATCCATGTTGAGTATGCGAGAGAGCGCGAGTGCGTCCATGGTGTTCGCAACATCGTAAGAATAGTAATGGGACATGTCCGAGGATGCGAGAAAGATAACCTCTTCTCCGGTAAAAACCTGGTCCAGGACCACGGCCAATTTCTGGGCGAACTCTAGCCTGGGGGTGCCGATAACGATCGGCACTATCTCAAGCCCCTCTCCTACAGCCACCTGTAGAAATGGGAGTTCTACCTCCACGGAGTGTTCCTGGTCAAAGAGTGCAGGCTCGTATGCGATCCAAGACTTTTTGCCGATGAGTTCTTTGACTTTCTTCCGGTCAATCTTAACAAGCCCGAGAGGGGTGCGGTAGTAGTCTTTATCCAGGACCGATGCCATATCCGCGTACATTCGATGGGATGGTGCGAGTATGATAAAGCGCTTGATCCTGTTAGCGCTGATGGCCTTGTAGACATAAGCCGCAGTGGGGCCGGAATAGACATAGCCGGCATGAGGGACCATGAAGCCAAAGGGTTTTCCGGAGAGGTCCTTCAGGTCCGCGTCATCCATAAACTGGTTGATCTGCGCACTCAGCTCTCCGGGCCTTGCCGGATAAAACCCTCCGGCTACTATCGGCTCCTGGATATCCGGCTTAGCCTTCCTGGCCAGCGCTCTCTCCTCGTCCGCCTTCTCCGGCTCCTCTTCCTTGCGCCTGCATTCTGAAAGGCAAAGCGCAAGCGCCATAATCACTACCATGCTCAATAATAATCTTCTCATTTTTCATCCTCGATTAGCGAGATTTTTTTGTCAGGTGGAATCCGCTCATAGAACTCGGCCTCGTGAAAAGATACTCCGGTGTGGGGTTTTACGAAATTTTTCAACTTCGCAAAAATGGATGCCCCGCCGAGACCTGCGGCCAGGCCGAGTCCGAACCGCCTCCGGCTTATTTCCAACCCGCCCTTTGAATCATCTGGTTTGCTCATAATTCTAGCTCCAGACCCCGTGAATCTTTTCTCCGCAAAAGGCACATGTGCCGTTCTTGATGTGAATGCCAGGGACATGATACCCGATGCGCTCTATAACCACGTTTTTGCAGTTCGGGCAGATAGTGTTCTCACCGCCCGAGCCGGGGATGTTGCCTGTATAAACATAATAAAGCCCCTGTGCCATGGCCTGGTCCCTGGCTCGGAGAAGGACCTCTGCGGGCGTGGGCGGCAGGTTTCTCAATTTATACTGTGGATGAAACCGGGAGAAGTGTAGAGGGGCCTCCGGGCCTAGCTGGTTTAGTATCCAGTCGCACATGCGCCGCATAAGGTCCGGGTCGTCGTTTAGGGTGGGAATGATCAGGTTGGTGATCTCGATGAACACACCCTCTTCCTGCATTATCTTGAGGCTATCGAGGACCGGCTTGAGTCTGCCTGAGCAGATGCGCTGGTAGTATTCATCACTGAGGCTCTTCAGGTCAACATTGGCCGCATCGGCCACCTTGCAGAGCCTGCGAAGCGGCTTCTCGTTTATGAACCCGGCGGTGACGAGCACATTCCTGAGCCCGGCCTGGTGCGCGAGCACGGAGGTATCGTAGGTGTATTCGTAGAAGATGATCGGCTCCGAGTAGGTGTATGCGATAGACTGACAGCCCTTGTTCCGGGCGATCCGCACCACCTTGTCCGGATCAAGAGTCAGGTTGGAGGTGTCCTCGGGATTGATCTGCGAGATCTCCCAGTTCTGGCAGAACTTGCAATGCAGGTTACAGCCCGCAGTGGCGAGAGAAAACACCCGGGTAGCTGGCAGGAAATGGAACAGCGGTTTCTTCTCGATAGGGTCAATATGCACTGCACAGGGCTTGCCGTAGACAAGGCTTATCAGTTTGCCCTGGTAATTGATGCGCACCCGGCAGTCCCCTCGTTCAAGGTGGGAGAGCTCGCACTCTCGCGGGCAAAGATTACATCTCACTGCCGGATATGACATGAACCCTGTCCTTTATCCCTGCCGGCCAGTATTAAGGACTTGATCCACCCTCACCGGGGAGCATCCTCGATCACCTCGTAAAACCCGGCCTCCTGGAAGGAAAGCTGACCCTCTTCCACCAGGCTCTGTATCCTCTTGAGGTCCACACGGCTCCTCATGGCCTGGCACCGGTCCCTCGTATACCCTGAAAAGATCACAAGGGCCGATAGCAATAATGTCAAGACCAGCGCAGAAATAAATTTAGACCCGTCACTTCTCACTGATTTTATGTTAGCAGAGATGACTCCATTATTCAAAGAGAATTCTCGACCTAGGTGTGTGATTCTGATCTTAAACATGTCCTCTGCAAGGGTGTGCGACATATTTGGTGAATCATTTTTTTAACCCCTTTTTTGGGTTTA
>CAZOMR010000038.1:0-17433 GCA_964580655.1 uncultured bacterium | reverse complement strand
GGTCAGGTGGGAGAACCGCGAAGGAAGCAAGGTGCGAATCCTTGCGGACCTTCCTCGCGTGATCAGTGAGATATGGATGATCAGGCGCAGTCTCAAGCGCGGCGAGTATACGGAAAAAGACCGGGCCCCGGGGATCTGAAGGGCATGAAGGTCGCGCTGGTTTTTCCCCGCTGTCGCTACCCTTCCGGGGACCCGCCGCTTGGGATTCTTTACCTGGCGGCCCAGCTTAGAGAAAAGGCTGGCATAGAGCCCGTGATAGTTGACCCCACTTTTGAGCGGAATCCACTATCTTTTGTCGAGTCTGAGTTTAAGCGGCTCAGGCCCGATATTATCGGCATTTCAGCCATGATGACCATGGCCAGGGATGCTCTTGAATTAGCGCGTATGGCAAAGGCTATCCTGCCGGCAAGCAAGGTTATCATGGGCGGGCCACATGCCACGGTTCTGCCGGAGCGGGTGCTTGATGCCGAGGCCGTGGATGCGGTTTGCATTGGCGAGGGTGAGGACAGCTTTTGCGATATGGTTCAGAAGGGGGGCTTTGAGGGAGTTCCCGGGTTCTGTTACAGCGAGGAACGCGAGGTCATCTGCAATCCTGAAAGGGCATTCATACCCGACCTGGATAAAATTCCCTTTCCAGCCTTTGACCTTATTGACATGGAAAAATATTTCCAGAACTGGTTTCAGCTTGACACGGTGGGCCCTGGCCTGCGTGGGACCTCGGTGCTTGCCACCCGCGGGTGTCCTTTCAGGTGTTCATACTGTCAGCCCACCCTGGACCGCATTTTCGGTAAAGCCCTGCGTAAGCGCTCGCCACTCCATGTGTGCGAGGAGTTGACATGGCTCGTGGAGAGATACAAGCTCAATGCATTCCTTTTCGCGGATGATACCTTTATCGCGGACCGGGCCTGGGTCATGGATTTTTGCGAGGAGGTATTGAGGCGCGGTCTGCGTCTTTTATGGGGATGCAATATCCGGGCGGACCTGGTGGACGAGGACCTGCTTGGGAGGATGAGGGATGCAGGACTTCGCAAGGTTTATGTCGGGATAGAAGCCTACTCCGACCGCATTCGGGAGGAAATCTACAATAAGAGGATCAGCAGGGAGAAAATAGAGGCCGCGGTTAGAGGTTCCAGGAAACTGGGACTGGGCATACAGGGATACTTCATGCTGGGCGCTCCGGGAGAGACCCGAGACGAGGTTTTGCAGACATTGCGCTGGGCCAGGGGTCTTGAGCTGGATGATGCGACCTTTAACCTGACTACCCCTCTTCCCGGGACTTACCTTTATGAGCGGTATGAATCCGAGGTCGCGCTTGAGCCGGAGGATATGGACTACTATCGGAGATATGCCTTTCGGGAAAGAGCGGGGATGAGTTCCGCTCAACTCAACCGCATCCGGCTCAGGGCTTACCTGGGGTTTTACCTCCGACCTTCTCGACTCCTGCATCTCATCAAACTCCTTATCGGCCCGCAAGGCCTGCGCAGAACACTCCTGAAACTAAAGCGGGTGCTGTGAACCTGAAAGGGTGCTATGAACCTGTGATTCTCCTTGGCCCATGATGCAAGGTTGAATATAATGAAATCCAGATTTCCAAAAAAATCCGAAGGGTCCGGAAGAATTAATTGACAGACTTTTATGAGGATGGCAGGATATGTTCAGAAAATTAAATTTCAAGCCCCTCTTGGGACGGGGCCGAGAATTAAGTATGGTGTCCCCCGAATTGATGTCCAGGTTTCTGCTAGAATTTAAACGCATTGTTTTGTCCCTTCGAAGAATAAGGATTGATTTTAGATAACACCCCTATTCTAAATCGGAAAGGGGCAAACAATGCAATCTATTCAAGGGTCAACTGCATTATTTGGAATCATCCTGAAAAATGCAGTTTAACTACATTTTTCGGATTTACTTTTTCTTCTCAAACAAGCTTTTTTCTATCTGTTCGCGCACCGGACCAGGGAGGTTGGAGATGGCTTCTTCGGTGCGCCTTTTGTCAGGGCCGCGGTCCACGGTAGCGCACAGGGGTTACGCGGAGTTCGATACGGTTCCTGTCCAGCTTGACTATTGTGAGTTGGAATTCTCCGAAATCCTTGCGTGCGAGAGAGTTAGAGAAGGCGAGAGGTTCTCCCTGGTATTGAACGAGGAACTTGACCTTGCCGGGAGAAAAGCCCCAGAGCTCCAGACTCCCGACACCGGGAAGATGTGCAAGGGCCTGATGAAGGGTCTTATAGAGCTTGTATGAATAAAGATTAGCTATTATGACCTCTAGTCGGTCTTGATCCGCGGTCCGGGTTTCAGGGTGGTATTCATCCAGTTTTCCCAACAGCTCAGGCAGGACACTCCGGGCCGCTTCTTCAAGCGCCAGGCCGTCCGCGTTTTGCACGTTATTGGCCTCGGCTCTGGCCTGGGCAGAGAATCTGGCAAGGCTCTCCAGTGATTGGAGGTTGATCAAAGAGAGGTCTAATCGGGCCTCGGACACGATGGCGCCGGTATCGGCCTTTCTTTCCACAGGCACACTCTTTGCGCGTGCGCAGATGCAGATACTCGCGCCGGATAATTCAGCTATCTGGCGGAGGGTTTCAATAGAGCAGGTCTGCGCTATCAATTTGCTTTGATCCGGCCGGGCTTGAGAAGGTATTGGCTCGACCAGTGTATAGCCCTGGTCCTTGAGCCTCTTTGCAAGGTAAGCCTCCCCCACGGAGGGCTGTCCCGCGGTCCCTGCCGGTGATGCCCACCATGTGGAGTATTTACCCTGATGATTCTCGAGGACCATCAGGAAAACGGGACCGACATCCCTTTTCTCGAGAAAACCCTCACTCAGGAGCGCTTTGCGAAGCGCCTGGTCTGAGAGAAATATCTGCGCCGAGATAACATACTCGTCCCGGTCGCGGAATTCCTTGAGAATGATATAGCGGCTTATGAATTCGCGGCTCCGCGCGTAAATCTTTTCATCCAAAACCGGGGCTTCCAGTTCCAGTACTGAAGGCGTGAGTATCTGGGCAACCTTTTCCTTCACCTTGTTCTGAAACGCATCCTCAAGCGCCTCGGCACGGGCAGTGGCTACCTTGCCATCCTTGATAGGGGCACGGCCATTTACAAGTTCAGGGTTGATCTCCTCCTGGGCACGGACGGAGAATGCAAAGAGAATGCCGAGCACAAGTATGGCTTTAAGCAGAATAGTTCGCATTCTCTCCAGACCCTTCAAACTCATGGGAGAATATCTTCTCTCATGCTATCCTCTTTGGCCTCAAGCAGGGTGATGCGGGCCAGGGCATGCTTGTAAATCAACTGCTCACCTGTTTCATTCCGCTCGTCTCCTCCAGATCCTTCGGACTCGAAGAGCAGGCAGAAGTTGTCAAAACTCTTGATGTGGCCCCTGATCTTCTCTCCGGACAAGAGCTCAACCTCCGTCAGGAGACACTCCCTGCGGGCGATGTTCAGGAATTGATCCTGAAAGTTGATCCTCGCCTTTTCCATGTCCCATCCCTCTCTTCAACCCAGATTTTGCAGTTGCTGATTAAATAATTTTACCGCAAATCCTAAAGACCTGCAAGGGTGGGGAATACTCACGCCTCAAGCCTCAAGCCTAATTTATCCGCAGATTACGCAGATTGAAAGATTTTCTCACCACAGAGACACAGAGAACGCAGAGGAAAAAGGAGGAAGCTTCAGTGAAGGAGGAAGCGAAGGAGGATGCGTCTCAGCGGTTCAGATGTTGCGGATAGATGCTGATCCCTGGCCGAACATTTTTTCAAGCTCTTCTATCAAGGCGGTGTCCGGCCTGACACGCATAGAATTCGGAAGCGAGATCACGGTCTCTGTTCTTTCGGGTATCATGATATGTATCACCACTCTGGTTGGTCCTTGATGATGCCGGAAGAGCTCCTTCAATTCCCTGAGCCGCTCCGGGCTTGAGCTGGTGGATTTCATGGCAAGATGAAGCACGAGAGGAATCCGGCTAAATGCCTCATCCAGCGGGAACACCTCGCTTGCCAGAACCTTTACCTGATCCTCGTTATGCTCGAGCCGGCCCTGTATGATGAGCGGGAGTTCCGGGGCCTTGAGATGCCCGGCCGCTTCTGCGAACAGCTTTGGGAAAACCACCACCTCCACACTCCCGGATAGATCACTCAAGGTGATAGTGGCCATGCGCTCTTTTTTGCGTGTGAGTTTTTCCTTAAAGGCCGTGACCAGTCCTCCGATCATGATTTCTCTGCCGGGGCTGAGCAGTGGAAGCTGGATGCTTTCTACCAGCCCGATATTGCGCATGGATTTTTCATGCCGGGCCAGAGGATGCCCGGTGAGGTAGAAACCGAGCACCTCTTTCTCCGCACTCAGTATCTCGGGTTTCGGCCATTCTTCTAAAGGAGGGAGCCGGCTTGCGTCCGTTTGGGCACCTGGGGAATTCTCTGCAAGCAGGTCAAACATGCTTGTCTGCCCAGTCTCGCGAGTCCGCTGTCGTGCCTGTCCCTCTTCCATTGCCTGGTCAAGCACCGCCATCATCTGAGCCCGGTTGGCGAGTATGCCGTCCAGAGCGCCGGCCTTGATCAGGCTCTCCAGTGCCCTGCGGTTGACGCGGCGCAGGTCCACCCGATCGCAGAATTCAAAGAGCGACTTGAACTGCCCGGACTCCTTGCGCGCTTCCATGATGGCTTCCACAGCGGACTTTCCGACATTCTTCACCGCACCCAGGCCATAGATGATCTTGTCTCCATCGGCAGTAAAGCGAAAGTCGCTGGTATTGATATGCGGTGGAATTATTTCTATTCCGAGCCGCTCGCCTTCCGAAAGATAGCGGACTATCTCCTCGGTCTTTTCGCCCAGCTTCGAGCTGAGTAGTGCGGCGAGGAACTCCACAGGGTAATGAGCCTTGAGGTATGCTGTCTTGGCCGCTATGATTGCATACGCGGCGCTGTGCGATTTGTTGAAACCGTATCCCGCAAACTCGCTGATAAGATCGAATATCTGCTCGGCCTTCTTTGGATCTATCTTGTTCTTGATACACCGGGAGGTGAAGGTCTCGCGTTCCGCTTCCATGACCTCATGCTCCTTTTTGCCCATGGCCTTGCGAAACTTGTCGGCCTCGCCCATGGTGTAGCTTGCCAGTCTGGCCGCGATCTGCATGACCTGCTCCTGATAGAGGATAACGCCGTAGGTTTCCTTCAGTATCTCTTCCAACTGCGGAAGCGGGTATTTGATGGGCTTTCTGCCGTGTTTGCGGTCAATAAAGTCATCCACCATTTTTGACCCGAGCGGTCCGGGCCGGAAAAGCGCGACCTGAGCGATGAGCTCTTCAATGCGGTCTGGCTTCAGGCGCACGAGCAGGTCGCTCATTCCGGTTCCCTCAAGCTGAAATATCCCAGCGGTCTCGCCGCGCCCCAGGAGTTGATAGATTTCCGGATCATTGAGTGGAATACGGGCTAGGTCAACATCCTCGCCGCGATTCTTCTTGATAAGCCTGACTGCGTCTTTCATCATGGTGAGGGTGCCAAGCCCCAGGATGTCGAACTTGACCATGCCTGTCTTCTGCACCGCATCCATGTCAAACTGGGTGATAACAGGGTCATCATCTTTAGCACCCTTGAACAGAGGCATATACTCGGTGATGTCCTGGTCCGAGATGACTATTCCTGACGCATGGGTGCCTGCATGACGGTTCAGACCCTCCAGGGCCACAGCCGCATTGAGCAACTCATCCACTCTGGGGTCTTCGCGGCGCATTTTCTCGAACCGGGACTCCTGGCGAAAGGCATCCTCCAGACTGATGTGGAGCTGTTCCGGGACCAGCTTGGCGATGCGGTCAACATCCCCGTAAGGAATATCCAGAGCCCGGCCCGCATCCCGGATCACTGCCCGCGCCTGCATCTTGTTGAAGGTGATCAACTGCACCACCCTGCGGGAACCGCCGTATCTTTCGCTCACATACCGTATGACCTCGTCGCGGCGTTCCTTGCAGAAGTCCACATCAATGTCCGGCATCTCCCTTCGTTCCGGATTCAGGAATCTCTCGAATATCAGGCCGTATGCGAGCGGATCAATGTCCGTGATGCCCAGGGAGTAGGCTACCAGACTGCCTGCGGCAGAGCCTCTGCCGGGGCCTACCGGGATGTCGTGTGATCGGGCGTAGTTGATGAAATCAGCGACAATGAGAAAATAGCTTGGGAAGCCCATCTGTTTGATGATGTTGAGTTCGTAATCAAACCTCTCGGTGTAGCCCTTCTCTTTTGATGAGAATTCGGGATCGGCTTGCGCCAGGATTTTGCATCGGGCATCAAAGCCGGAGCGGGCCTCTCCCTCCAGCCGGTCCTCCAGGGTCTCCCCATCAGGAATCTGGAACCGGGGAAAGTGGAGTGATTGGAATTCGAACTTGATGTTACATCGCTCCGCAATCTCTACCGTGTTCAGGATGGCCTCGGGGAGCTCAGCGAAGAGCGATTTCATCTCATCGGGGGATCTGAAGTATAGCTTGTCGGTGCGCATTCGCAAACGGTTCTCATCATTGATGGTCTTTCCGGTCTGGATGCAAAGGAGCAGGTCATGCGCGCGGAAGTCCTCGGGATTGAGATAGTGGCAGTCATTGGTCGCGACGAGCGGGATTTCAAGCTCTTTCGCCAGGGCCACCAGCTTTTTGTTCACGCGGGCCTGTTCCGGGAGCCCGTTTTCCTGAAGCTCAATGTAAAAGCGCTGATCCCCGAACAGTTCGCGATAAAAAGAGGCACGCTCTCGTGCGAAGTCATCCTTGCCCAAGAGTAGAAGGGAGGGAATTTCACCTTTCAGGCAGGCGCTCATGGCGATCAGGCCCTCGTGGTGTTTCTCCAGTAGTTCCTGGTCAATGCGGGGCTTGTAATAGAACCCCTCAAGATACCCGGCGGTAACCAGCTTGCACAGGTTCCTGTACCCCTTCTCGTTCTGGCAAAGGAGAATGAGGTGGTGGGAGACTTCCTGGTCCGGACGGCGGTTCTTGTCCAGCCTGCTTGCAGGCGCCACATAGACTTCACAGCCGATAATCGGTTTGATCCCGTGTGCAATGGCCTGCTCATAGAAATGCAGGGCTCCGAATAGGTTGCCGTGATCGGTTATGGCCAGAGCCGGCATCTTGAACTCAACCGCTTTGTTGAAAACCTTGGCCTTCTCCAGTGCCCTTTCCTCGGAAAGAGCAGGCACGCGCATCATGCCGTCCAGGAGGCTGAATTCCGTGTGCAGGTGCAGGTGCACGAAGTCAGAGTGCTTTAACATCTCTAATCCCGGATATGCCTTTCGATAAGCAGGCTCACTCGATGCGATAATTGGGAGCCTCTTTGCTCACTATCACATCATGGACATGGCTTTCGCGAAGTCCGGAAAGGGTTATCTTGAGGAACCGGGCTTTTGTCTTCAGTTCCTTGATGTTCCTGCATCCGGTATAACCCATGCCGGATTTCAATCCGCCGATCAACTGATATATGCTTGCCGAAAGAGGTCCGCGGTAGGGAATGCGGCCTTCAATACCTTCGGGGACCAGTTTGCCCAGAAATGCACCGGTTTCCTTGTCCGGGTCGTGGAGGATGTCTTCTACGGTCAAGTTCTGGCCATAACGCATGGAAGCCCCATCCTTCATGGCCTCAAGGGATCCCATCCCGCGATACAACTTGTAACTGCGCCCCTGATACAAGAACATCTCGCCCGGACTTTCGTCGGTTCCGGCAAATAGACTCCCGACCATTACCGAGTCCGCGCCTGCCGCGATGGCCTTGGGTACATCGCCTGAGTACTTGATGCCGCCGTCCGCGATTATGGGCACGCCTTTTTTCGCGGCCGCCTTTGCGCATTCACTGACCGCGGTGATCTGTGGAACCCCGACTCCTGCGACCATTCGCGTGGTGCAGATCGAGCCGGGCCCTATCCCTACCTTTACCGCGTGCGCGCCGGCCTTAATCATGGCCTCGCATCCGTCGGCCGTGGCTACATTCCCTGCGATTATCTGGCAGTCCGGGAATTCCTTGCGAATGGCTTTCACCTGCCTGATCACTCCGCGGGAATGAGCGTGAGCCGTATCCACGCAGATCACATCCGCGCCGGCCTTGATGAGCACGGCCGTTCGCTTCAATTCATCCTTGCCCACTCCCACGGCCGCTCCGACCAGAAGCCTTCCGAGTTGATCCTTGCTGGCATGGGGATGCCGCTCGGTCTTCTCAATGTCCTTGATCGTGATCAACCCCCTCAAGAATCCATCATCATCCACCACAAGCAGTTTTTCTATCTTGTGTTTGTGGAGCAGGTCTTTGCTTTCTTCCAGAGAAATCCCCTCCGGAACCGTAACCAGGTTTTCCTTGGTCATCAGCTTTTGTACTTTTTGATCCAGGTTTTTCTCAAACCGCAGATCCCGGTTTGTGAGGATACCGACCAGTCTGCCCTTACTCGTCACAGGTACTCCGGAGATGTTGTACCTTTTCATCAGCCTGAGCGCATCAATCAGCTTCTGCTCCGGCTCCACCGTGACAGGGTCCACAATCATGCCAGACTCGAACTTCTTCACCTTCATCACTTCCTCGGCCTGCCGTTCGGGCAACATGTTCTTGTGGATGATCCCTATCCCGCCTTCCTGGGCCATGATGATGGCGGTCGCGGACTCAGTGACCGTGTCCATGGCCGCACTTATCAGGGGAATGAACAGCTCTATCCCAGGCGTAAGCATTGTCCGGGTGTCGGTCTCCGAGGCCAGCACATCGGAATAGGCAGGAACAAGGAGCACATCGTCAAATGTGAGGCCTTCCCTTAAATCATCATTCAACATCTTGAATCCCCTTTTTTATCCTCTTATATTATTTTTATTTCAATCCGGGCAGATTTGCAAGCGGATTAATTTTGCTCAGGTACCAATAAACCGGATGGTCCATATGTGATTTATGTCCGAATGGATCGCCGGCCAGCACAAGTCTTTCGGCTCTTCCACTTGTTGTAATCAAAAAATTCTTACACCCATTTGATTTACAGAAAAATCAGGGTGATTTTCGGGGAATGTCCAGATTGTACAGGCTCAACACATGGTAAACACCTCTTGGGAGGATGCTTGGGGCTTCATCCTTTGTATAGAACTACGGATGATATGCTGTCAGGAAAATCATGGAATCCGGGGTTCGGGCGGAGGCTCTGGCCAGTCAGAAGGATACCTGACCTTGAAGACCCGTATCAGGGGGGTTTCAAAGAGCAAATCAATCTTCACCCCCCGCAGGGTGGTATGATCCTGGAATTTCAGCCATTGAAACATTTCTCGCGGGCCCTTGAACTGATAGTCATCATAAAGATACACGATCAAGTCAGGCTCCAGGTATAAAAAGTCGTATCCTTTGTAATGTTCAAGATAATAGGCTTTTCGGAAAGTGAGGACCCGCGGAATTTCCCGATTGCGGAAAAGCCAGGATAGCTGTTCGTTGCGGCGCGCGGAAATCATGATCAAGGGATTCTGGCCTGAAGGGATATACCCGTCCAGATACTCTGCTACTTTAATCATTTCCCTTTGAATCCGGGCTTCTCCTCGAAGTTCATCCATGTCCTTCTTGAATTTGACAGGCAGATAGAACAGGTGGACGACCGCGAAGGCTATCAGACCTAGCAGGGCAAGCCAGCGGAGAGGCGAGCGCTTATTCCGGAATGCGCGAAAGAGCCAGACCCAACTGGATGCCGCGAATATAAGCGCGAACACGGTTAGAAAATAATAATAGCGCTGTACCGGAAACACCATCCAGACGATCAGCCAGACATAGGGGATAACAACCACCGGGAACAGGATCAGCGGATGAAGAATGCCCCGGAGACCCCGGTCCTTCAAGAATAGTGCCACGCCGAAGAGTCCGAGCAGGAAGGTCGGCACGGAGAGCTTGGCGCTGATCCGGATCGGAAAGTAGCGAAAGGCTCCCCAGGCCGTAAAAGGCGCGCCCGAACTTACCGGTCTAAGAGCGGCCGACACATGAGCGCCGTGAAGAATATCGTTGTTGATGAAAAAATCCTTTCCAAACCAGATTACCGGGGCGAGTTCGATAATGCAGATAGCTATCACAATTCTCCACCAGCCTATCTTTTTACGAAGGGCTAAGAAGTAAAGTGCAAGCGGGCCGGCAAAGAGCCAGCTCTCGGGCCGAAGAAGGCCGGCTAGAAAAAAGCAGAATGCGTAAAGCCAGATCAGTGAAGGCCGGTTCTCCAGATGAAGCGATGCCGAGGCCGCCACAAACGCAAAAGCCGCAAAAGGGATTACCGTGTTCCCGGTGACGGTGTAATAGAGCATGTCCGGGTTGGTAAATATGAGCAGGAAGGACAGGGCCGCACAGGCGAAGCCGAGGCTCTCATGGACGAACCTGAAGAGATGGACCGCGAAAAGCGATGCGAAGAGAGCGGTGATGAATTCAAATGCAAGGGGTGTTTCAAAAAAGGCTGTCAGGCCGAAGACAAGTGAAAGCGGCTTATGCAGGCGGTCTGGTGTGGGAAAGAATTGACCTGAGTTGATCACCCTGTAGGTGTAATCCAGGGCCGCGTATTCATCATTGATCAAAGTGGGGCCGAGCGCGAGAATCCCGCTGGCAAGATAAAGAAAGCTGGCAAGAGCTACGAGAAGCTCCGCGATTCTTCGCGACCGGTGAGAGTTGAATTCCATCGGTAATATTATAAAGGATAGTAATGAACTAACAACCCCCCGATAGCCTTTTACCCTGATTCGATCTTTGCAAAAAGCTCACGCGAAACCCGACGGAGGCAAAGCGAGCCAGCCACTGTCCGGGTCAGGGGCATCATGAAGTTTATAAGCAGGGAAAAGGCGATGAGCACCTCGGGCTCTGCGAAGTCCTTGAAGAACCAGATGTAGGCGGCCTGGGTGGTCCCGAGATGAAAAACCGTGATGGGGATGGAACCGATGAGATAGATCAGCGGCAGGTATGTGAACACCAGCATTAAAGGAATATCTATCCCGAAGCTCTTGAGCAGGAGCCAGGTAAAAAGCACATCGGAGAGAAAAATCCCTACTTTAACGAGTAGTAAGATAGCGAATTGACTTCCAAGAGCCCGTCCGAAGACAAGAAAAGGCCCGCGAAAAAGGAGCCAGCGGGCCAGCGGGGCCTCGGTCCGGGAGAGCCATATTGAGACCTGAAAGAGCATGACAACAAGTGTTATCAGTGTGAATCGAACGAGATGCCCTTCACTTTTCAGCGAAAAAAAGTCAGTGAGCTTGACATCCTCAAGCAAGAACATCACTCCAATACTTGCAAAGAGTATCAGGGAAAAAAGGTCCATGAACAGGAGAAAAACAATGGAGCTCGTGGCCTCCGTCGCACTTACATTCTTCTTGCGGGCAAGCCAGAAGCCTATCCCCCCCTGACCGACAAAGTAGTTAAGCAGGCTCAAGATGTAGGTTGCTCCGCGCGCGAAAAATACCTCGACCCACCCTGTCTTTGCATTGAACCAGTTGAACACGAGGTAGTGGGCCAGGGCGTCCATGTTGAAGAAAATCACGAACTGGATAGTGTAGAGGGAGATGAAAATTACAGGCCGCACAAGATGAAAGGAGTCAAGCACATCCCGGATGGGCACCCTGTAAAATATATACGCGAAAATCAGGACAGTGCCGATCCAGGGAATTACCCTTCGGCTGACGGTCAAGACCCGGCTTGATCCAGGAGGGGATGCGCTCTGCTCGCCTGTGGCATCCTCTCCGGGACCTTCATTTGTATCGGTCACGGCTCGATCAATTCCATCACGGTGGCCGCGCCCTGGCCGAAGCCCACGCACAGAGTGGCCAGGCCGTAACGGGCGTTCCTGCGTTTCATCTCGTGGAACAGGGTGACAACGATTCGACTGCCGGAGTTGCCAAGAGGATGTCCATGGGCAATGGCGCCGCCGTTGACATTTACCTTGCTCATGTCGAACTTGAGCTCACGCGAGCAGTAAAGCGACTGTGATGCAAAAGCCTCGTTAATCTCTATCAGGTCAATCTTGTCGAGCTTGAGCCTGGCCCGCTCCAGCGCCTTGCGGGTCGCAGGGATAGGGCCGAGTCCCATCTCTGTGGGGTCCACGCCCGCGTGCGCCATGGAGATGATCTTGAGTGCACTCTTATACCCTAGTTCTTTGGCCTTGTCCCTGCTCATCAAGAGCACCAGGCTGGCCCCGTCATTAAGGGGGGATGAATTTCCAGCAGTGATGCCTGCGCTCTGGTCTGGAGGGAGGAATGCAGGCTGAAGCGATGAAAGTTTCTCAATCGAGGTATCCTTTCTTGGCCCCTGATCGCGATCTATAACCCGGGTGGAACCATCCTCGTAGGTCACCTCAATGGGAATGATCTCGTCCTTGAACTTGCCCTCCTCCTGGGCCTTCACTGCTTTCTGGTGGCTCTCCAGGCTGAATCTGTCCATGTCCTCGCGGCTGATCCCGTATTTTCTCGCCACCTTTTCCGCAGTCATGCCCATGGGTAGTTCATAAGGATTGAAGAAATCAGCTATCTTGTTGTTCGGCTCATACCCCGATCCCATCGGCACCATGCTCATGCTCTCCACTCCGCCGGCAAGATATACCTCGCCATCCCCCAGGATGATGGCGCGGGCCGAGTGATGTATGGCGGCCATGGCAGAGGCGCACTGCATCTCAATGGTATTAGCCGCGACATGTAAGGGGTACCCCGTCATGAGCCAGCAGATACGAGCAAGCCCGGGACCGCCCTGGGGACCGCTCTGGTTGGCACACCCGATCATTACCTCTTCAACCTGCCCGGGGTCAACGCGAGGATTGCGAGGGAAAATAGACTTAAACAGATGAACCACCATGTCATCCGGCCTGACCGTGCGGAGCCAGCCTTTATCCTTGTGAGCGCGACCCACCGGGGTCCGAATAGCATCCACGATCACCGCATCCTTCATACGCCACATCCTCCATCAATTCTCAATATAAAGATTCCCCCTTTACCTGACCCTGCTTCCGATCAGGGTCTCTTTTCGGGGGAATCTTGTTAAAGCTACAAACCTTTTATTATTACACGCGCTCCCAGATGCTCGCGTTGGCGTTGCCGAATCCGCCGCAGAGCATGGCCAGCCCGTACTTGGCGTCCTTCTTGTCGGTCTTCATGATGCTGTTCAGGGTGATGATTATCCGGGCTCCTGACTCACCCAGAGGATGCCCCAGCGCAAGAGCGCCTCCCCAGATGTTGACCTTCTTGAATGGCGCGTTCTCCTCGATGCCCAGCGTGCGGAGCACGGCCAGGGACTGTGTTCCGAAGGCCTCGTTCAACTCGATCACATCAATGTCGTCCAGGGTGAGCCCGGCGCGTTTGACCACCTTGCGGCACGCGAATATGGGGCCGATCCCCATCATTGTGGGATCGCATCCGGCCATGGCTCCTGCCCTGTACTTGATGTGATATTTCATGCCCAGTTCATCAGCCTTTTCACGACTCATGATGAGCAGAGAACATGCCCCCGTGGTAAGAGGCGAGCTGGTGGCCGCGGTTACGACTCCCGGCCCCTCTGGTGGACGGAAGGCAAGCTTCATCCCGGCCATCTGCTCCAGACTGGGGTTATCTCGAATCCACTGGTCGTGCTCGACGAGGAACTCTGTCCCGTCTTCCTTTTTGCCCATAATGGGAACGATCTCGTCTTTGAACTTGCCTGCATCCCTGGCCTCTTTCGCCCGCATATGGCTCCAGTAGGCCATGACCTCGGTATCCTTGCGATTAACCTTGTACTGCTCGGCCACCTTCTCCGCTGTCGGGCCCATGGGGATTTCTGCAGGGTTATAGTGCTTGGCGATCCGTGGAGGGAAATCAATGTGCATGGCCATTGGAACGCGATACATGTCCTCGACCCCGCCTGCGATGTAGATGTCGCCCTCGTCGCACATAATGGCCCGACAGGCATGCTCCACCGCGGACATTCCCGAAGGGCACTGCTGGTTGACGCAGTTTGTTGCCACGCTGTCCGGATAACCCGAGGCCAGCCAGGCCAGCCGCGCGATGTCGTTCGTCTGCTCGGTCTGGTTGGCACAACCGATGAAGACCGCCTCTATATCTTCCGGCTTAACCTTGGAATTGCGCTCGAACAACCTCTCCCACACAGCGGTCAAGAGTTCGTCAGGCCGGATATCGCGAAACCAGCCTTTTGATTTGTGAGCCCTGGCGTTTGGAGTCCTCACACCATCAACGATTACTGCTTCTTTCATCTTGAAAACCTCCTTTTTTTATCCTATTCCCTGATAGGAACCGTATTGCACTATATCAAAAAAACAACCGCCAATACAAGCAAAAAATGAAAAAAGTGAACTCCATTCAGGCTTACATTTGTAAAAGCTCTCGTGCAATGATCATGCGCCTGACCTCTGATGTGCCCGCACCAATGGTATAGAGCTTTGCATCGCGGAAAAGCCGGTTTACCGGATACTCCAGGGTATATCCGTACCCGCCGAATACCTGCACCGCCTCCCGGGTCACCCTGTCCACCATCTCCCCTGCAAAAAGCAGGGCCGCGGCCGCAAGTTTGTGAATTTCTGTGCCCTTGCCCCCGCGTTTGGACTTATCAGCCATAATAGCGGCCTTGTAAGTCAAGAGCCTCGCGGCCTCCAATTCCGTGTACATGTCCGCCAGCTTGCCCTGGATAAACTCGAATTTCCCTATAGGGCGACCGAACTGCTCCCGTGCATCAGCATACTGGACGCTGTATTCCAGCGCCGCGCTGGCAACCCCCACTGCACCTGCGGCAAAAATAGTGCGCTCGATGTCCAGGTTGTTCATCATCACTGTTACGCCTCTGTTCTCAGAAAGGAGCACATTATCCTCCGGCACACGGCAGTCCTCCAGGGTGAGCTGGCCTGTGGGAGAGCCACGGTGGCCCATCTTTTTTATCTCCTTGCTTACCGAGAAGCCCTCAAAGGAATTCTCCACCACAAACGCGGTGATGCCGCGCGCCCTCTTGGTCGGATCGGTCTTTGCATAAAGGACTATCACATCCGCGATGGGGCCGTTTGTGATAAATGTCTTGGTGCCGTTCAGAATGTATTCCTTGCCCTTCTTCTTCGCAGTGGTGGTGATGCCCACCGCATCAGAGCCTGCTCCGGGCTCGGTTATGGCTATTGCCCCGATGGTCTTACCCGTTGCCAGGTCGGGCAGATATTTCTGCCTGGTCTTCTCACTGCCGTGGGTGTAGATGTTATGGCCACAGAGTAGGGCATGGGCCATCCAGGACATGCCCACTGCGCCGCAACCCCGGCTCAACTCCTCCATTACAAGCACACCACTGAGAACATCAGCCAGGACACCGCCGTAGGCCTCGGGGATTGACAATCCCATAATTCCCAGCGCTCCCATCTTCCGCCTTATCGTTCCCGGAATACGGTCGGACTCGTCAATCTTCTCGGCACGGGGTATCAACTCCTTGTCTGCAAACCGCCGAACCGTGTCCCTTAGAATACACTGTTCTTGTGACAGATCAAAATCCATACCGGGCATCCTCTATTTCTTTCAGGTAGAAACCTCGCCTTCGAGATACTACGCAGGCTTAATGGACATCACCTGAACAACTCAATCCTGGGTGTATTTACTAATTTTACCATAAATCTATTTTTAAGGCAATTCCGCCAGCCCTTAAATTGTAACTTGACCGTTCCGCCTTTGCATTTAAATCAACGCTGGATTGTAAAGATAATATCTCGTTTCTCAGTTAAACTAACATATAGACAACCTGGATACAAAATAAATATAACACCAGCCCTTCATTCTTGAATTCAGCCATTGCGACTCAGGGCAATGCTTCCGGCCAGGTGGTGCATATCATGTCCAGGATGAGTCCGGGCCAGTTGAAGTTGGTGGCGCCCTTGCCCCTGCCTGTGCGAGAATCATAGAACTCGCGGAAACCCTCATGCCGGATCATTTTTGCGGTTCGGCGCACAAGCTCCCGGGCTTCCTCTTGATAGCCGTAGGCAAGCAGACCTTCTGTCATCATCCAGTTCATGTTGGTCCAGATACAGTGGCCGCGCCAGAGCAAGAGGTCTTCAAGGTATACCTTCTTCTCCATCTCGTCCTCGGCATTAAAGGGAACCACATAACTGAGCCAGAATTCTTCCGGGTTGAGCAGGTGCTCGCGGATGATGCGGTCAGCCTTGTCCCTTGAGATCAGGCCGGTAAAAAGCGGAAGCATGGAGGAGCAGGTGGTGCGTCTTGCGAGCCCGGGGCTTTTCAGGTCGTATCTTGAGAAGTAACAGCCGTCATCCTCATCCCAGTTGATGCGGTTGATGGCCTCGATCATGCCTTGAGCCTGTTCGCGGAAGGCCCGGGCCTTGTCCCTGTTGCCGAGTGCCTGGTTTAACCTTGCGATGGAGATAAGCCCGCGGATGGTGATCGAGTTGAAGGCTATGTCCTCCAGCACGAACTCGTTTTTTTCTGCTATGCGTTTTATGTCCCAGCCAAGATCGGCGTGCCGGTTGATCATCGCGGGATACATGAGTCCGCGGCGAGCCGCGTCGAAGGGCGTTTTGAATTTGAGCTTCAGTATCTCGTCATACGCGGGCGATGAATCCGTGCCGGTTTCCCATGGGTGGACTACCGAGACCAGGCCGTCTCCGAAAAGGTCGCGGTCATGGGTGAGGTAATGTGCGCATCGCTCTAACCGGGGCAGTATGCGCCCAAGCCATTCTCGGTCATTTGTCCGGGCAAAGACCTTTTCCGCCGCCACCATGTAACTGGGCGGGTCAATGAACGCTGACCGGTTCTGCTCGTCGTACTGACGCTGGCCCATGTGCACGGCCAGGAAATGCTTAAGGCTTGATCTGATCTCGATCTCCTCGAAGAGCGTCTCGTGTGGAACCCGGCCATTCTCAGTCTGCTGGTTAAGGAGCATTTCGATCTCGGATGCCGCGATTTGAGGATCGAGACGGCTCATGGTTATGGCATGCCAGCCCGAGTCCCAGCCGAACAGGGAGATGTAGAGATCACGGGAGGGCATGTGGAAGGTGCCTCCGGCCAGGGTCACGCGGTTTTTCGCATAGACATCCTCGGCCATGCCCCGGAGCGCGTGCCAGTCATCGGCTGTAACCGGCTCATCGGAAATCGGCACAAGCTCTTCCTGCTTTTTGCCCCGAGCCGCTGAACTCGCAGAGCCAAGTACAACCGCGCCTGCAGAAAGAGAGGCACCAAAAAAGCGACGGCGATCTATTTCTTCCATCATTCTTTCCTTTCAGATTGTGCGAGCAAATTCATTCGCGATCCAGAAAATTATCATACTACTTATATCAAAAATTTGAATAAGAGCAAATGTCAAAAGACTGAAATTGTCGCGATAAAACTGCTCACCGTATTTCATTGCGAGGTGTGCGACATAAATGGTGACTTTTTTCATTCTCGGCCGTAGAGGCGCTGCTTGCTGCGCCCTTTGAGGGCAGGCCAAGCCCTGCCCCTACATTGGCTGTGCCTTTTGTGTTATTGCCCCCCTCCCGTCC
>CAZOMR010000037.1:0-17524 GCA_964580655.1 uncultured bacterium | reverse complement strand
CACACAACTTGATAAACAGTTGAAATTATTCGATAATTAGCCGGACAGTAGTGATAGGCTATGAATAAAGTGGATTGACATGTCATATTGGAAAAATCTGGCTATTCAAAGGAGGGTACCATGATAAAGATGCGATATGCCTTACAGGGGACCGTGGCCGGGTTGGTGCTGTCACTCGCTTATACATTGATATTGTCCCTTCCTGTCCAGGTGCAGAGTGCGCCTGATCCGCCCATCGCTCAACCCTGCTCGCCGATACCGGCGATCAACGGACCTGGAATTGTGGGAAGCACACCGGGCAGGCCGTTCCTGTTCCTGATACCGGCGACGGGAAAGGGGCCGCTGATCTTCAGCGCTGAGAACCTGCCTCCGGGGCTTTGGCTGGACTCGAAGACCGGGATAATAACGGGAACACTGGAGAAAGACGGGAGCACTGTAGTGGAACTAATGGTGAGCGGCCCCGAGGGCACAGCCAGGCGCAACTTGACCATCGTCGGCGGCAAGCACAAACTCGCACTTACTCCCCCTATGGGCTGGAACTCGTGGAATGTGTGGGGCTTGTCCATTGACGATGCAAAGGTGCGGGCCGCCGCGGACGCCATGGTCGCAAGCGGTCTTGCGTCCCACGGCTTCCAGTATATCAACATAGATGATGGCTGGGAGAATGGCCGCTCATCCGACGGGGAGATACTGACCAATGAGAAATTTCCTGACATGAAGGCTCTGGCTGATTATGTGCATTCAAAGGGCCTGAAGCTCGGCATCTATTCATCCCCCGGACCGAATACCTGCGGCCTCTATGAAGGCAGTTGGAAGCACGAGGCCCAGGATGCGGCTACCTATGCAGAATGGGGAATAGACTACCTGAAGTATGATCTGTGCAGTTATGGCCTGAAGAAGCTTACCGTCACGAAAGGCCGGCTCAAGAAGCCATACATCCAGATGGGAGAAATTCTTGCCGGGGTTGACCGGGACATCGTGCTCAGCATTTGCGAGTATGGCCTTGGTAATGTCTGGAAGTGGGGAGACGATGTTGGGGGAAATCTCTGGCGCACCACCGGTGATATCCGCGACAACTGGAAGAGCATGTCCAGGATCGGATTCGGACAGAACGGGCTGGAAAAATACTCCGGTCCCGGACACTGGAATGACCCGGATATGCTGGTGGTTGGAAGAGTCGGGTGGGGCCCGAGCCTCCACCAAACCGGGCTGACTCCTGATGAACAGGTTACGCATATAACGCTCTGGTGCATGCTTGCCGCACCGCTTTTAATTGGATGCGACATGTCCAACATGGACCAGTTTACGCTCGAGCTTTTGACCAATGACGAAGTGATCGCAGTCAATCAGGATATTCTCGGCAGGCAGGCTTCACGCCGGGCGAAGCATGACAAGCTCGAGGTGTGGTCGAGGCCGCTGTGGGACGGAACCACAGCCGTCGCTCTGTTCAACCGCTCCATGACGGCAGAAGAGATAACCGCGAAGTGGTCGGACATCGGACTTTCCGGCACACAGCCTGTCCGCGATCTGTGGCGGCATAAAGACCTCGGCATGTTCAACGGGTCGTTCACCGCAGTCGTTCCGGGGCATGGCACGGTGATGCTCAAGATCGGAGAACCTGAAAAGTAAGGCCTGTAAAGACTCGCTCTTTAGACTCGGAGACTGCTAGACCGGAAATGCGGGAGGGCTGGAGTATCTGCGGTAAAATCATTCAAAAGTGATGTAGGTGGAATATATCTGTGTGCCGGTCAGCTCGCCCGTCATCCACACGCGATCCGGCCCCTGAAGCGGCGAGGAGTAGTTATACATTCTATAAGTGTTCTCGTCAATCTGAACCAGGGCTGGAAATGCGGTGTCTCCTCTGGACGGGAAATCAAGGACAGGCTCGAAAGTGAGGTTGTCCTTGTCAAGCTTGTAAAGCGCGGTGCGCTTCTTTGTCCACCAATAACGGGCAAGGTAGTAGAGGGATTCAACCGGATTCGGAAGCCAGCGAGCTTCCTTGTCGTATGCTCCGTCTATGTTGCGCCGTGCGATCAGGTAGATGTCATCGCAGTGCCGGAACATTAGCGGGGAGTCATACTTAAAAGGGGTGTTCACGCAGTGCCAGTCTGAGAGCTCGCCCACTTCGGCTCTACAGACCTTGCTTCCCCAGGTCTTGCCGTCGCCAGCCTCATTCCGTATTACTGTATACATGTCTCCATGTTCGTCAAACTCGAAGGCCGTCTCCGAGCCACCGGTGGCAACCACCGGCCTGTCCGGATTCACCGGTTCAAGGTTGTAGCCATCGGTTGTAGTCAGGAAAAAGATTCCTATCTTCTCGTTCCCGCCAGTGTACATGCCCTCCCCGCAGTAGGCCGTTATGAAAGCCTTGCCGTTCCGGACCTTGGCGCGCCAGAGAACACAGCATGGCTGAAATACCGGCACCGGCTCTGTCCAGTCGCCCATGCCACGGCGCTCCATGGCAAAGATATGCCTGGGAGTAAATGCCAGCGGGTTCTTGCCAGCCTGGAAGAAGTAAAACATGAGCTTGTCCCCCAGCACCAGGAACCTCGGTTCGCGCATGTCAGACCCCATGAAGACCTCGGCCTCGAAATTCCAGTGATTCTCATCCATGGTGGATATGATGAAAAGCCTGGTCTTCCTTGATGCAAAGTGGTAGGGAGCGGTACGAAATGCCAGGAAGAGTCTGCCATCGAAGCGCACCAGGTCAAGGTTGTTGTTAGAATCCATGCAATCAACCTGGGACGGAAGCACTTGACCCGGCACTACCTGCACGAGCGGGGAGTAGCTCACCCCCCCAAGCAATGCAGTCGCCAGCACAATTATTCCCATAATCCAGATTCGGTCTCGGCTCATCTGTCAATCCTCCACAATTCAATTCATCAAAGAGACAAAGTAATACTCCTTTACCAGTCTGTCAAGCAGGGACAGGGCCGCTTCAGGGCGCGAAGATTACCTCTGAGGTGGGCGTGCTCATGCTCGAAGGGCGTTAGACAAGGCACAAGGCTGATGTTTTCGCTCGTAAATTTGTCACGGGAACGAGATCATAGGTGTTTTGGCGGGCCTGATAGGGTATGATAAAATAGCGAGAAACTTTTGGGGGCTTGGAAATCTAATGGAGAGCGGTGACCCGCGTAAATTCAGCTACTATTACTTGATAAGCAAGTA
Organism: uncultured bacterium; assembly: GCA_964580655.1. Classification (GTDB taxonomy): domain Bacteria; phylum RBG-13-61-14; class RBG-13-61-14; order RBG-13-61-14; family CAZOMR01; genus CAZOMR01. The sequence goes on along the minus strand of CAZOMR010000037.1, from coordinate 14,356 downwards.
CTCCATGGAAGAGTTCAACCTGTTCGACCGGATGACCAAGAAATCCCTTATCGTCAGGGTTCAATAAATAATCAGTATCAGGGAGACTTGAAGAATGGACAGAAGAGACTTCGTGAAAACGGCATGTATCCAGGCCGCCGCGGCCGCCGTGTGCGCTGGCCCGGCCCTCGAGGCGGGAGGAGAGAATCTCAACGGCAAGGCCCGGGCCCTGGTCGCCAAGATGACCTTGGACGAGAAGATCGCGCTCATGGCCGGAGAGCCGACCTTATTCACCCGCGTTGACCGGAGCGATCCCTATCGAACCAACAACACCCCCGGGTGCGAGCGTCTGGGCATTCCCGGTATCCGGTTCGTGGATGGCTCACGCGGAATACGCTTCGAGGGAGCCACCTGCTTCCCCGCGGCCATTGCCCGCGGTGCCACCTGGGACCCCGAGTTAGAGGAGCGGGTGGGAAACGTAATAGGTTACGAGGGCCGGGCGGGAGGAGCCAACTTCTTCGGCGGCGTGTGCATTAACCTTTTGCGCCATCCGAGCTGGGGCCGTTCCCAGGAGACCTTCGGGGAGGATCCCTTCCATTTAGGCCGGATGGGCTCGGCGGTGGTGAGGGGTGTGCAGAAACACATGATGGCCTGCACCAAGCATTTTGCCGGCAACAGCATAGACAGGAGCAGACACTGGGTGGACGTCCGCATGGACGAGCGGACCTTGCGCGAGATATATCTTCCCCACTTCAAGGCCTGCGTAGACGCGGGAACGGCCTCGATCATGAACGCATACAACACCCTGAATGGCGTGCCCTGCGCCCACAACAAACGACTGTTGAGAGAGATACTGAACCAGGAATGGGGCTTTGAGGGGTTTGTCCTCTCCGATTTCGGAAGCATGAAGAGGACAATACTGTCGGCCAACGCCGGCTGTTCAGTCGAGATGGATCGGAGACTCCATTATGACTGGAAACTCAAGCTGGCCGTACTGGCGGGAAGGGTGCCTGAATCAAACATCAATGAAGCGGTAACCAGGATCATCGGACAGCAGTTGCGATTCATCCACCTTGAGAAAAGTGCTGATTACGACATCGGAAAGCTTGGTAGCCCCGAACATGCCAGTGTGGCCCGGGAAGTGGCCAACAAATCAATGGTCCTGTTAAAGAATGAGAACCAGACCCTGCCGCTCGATCGTGCGAAGATAAAATCCATCGCGGTCATAGGCGAGCTGGCAAACAAGGTGAACCTCGGCGCCACTGGATCCACGGCCTTCAATCCATCATACGTGGTAGTTCCGCTCGAAGGCATCAAGCGGGCTGCCGGCGAGTCCATAGATGTCGTTTACGAGGACGGGGGCGACATGGCGGCGGCTGAAAGAGCGGCGGCATCCGCTGACGCGGTGCTTGTAGTTGCGGGGCTGACCTATAAGGATGAAAACGAGGGCAACGACCGGCTGCGCCTGAGCCTGTCTGACGAGCAAGAACATATGATCGGCCGGATGGCGGCTGTTAACCCGCGATGCATCGTGGCGGTAATTGCCGGTGGCGCGGTCACCATGGAGGCGTGGAGAAAGAAAGTCCCTGCCATTCTGATGGCATGGTACTCGGGCATGGAGGGTGGAAACGCCATGGCCGACATCATATTCGGAGATGTAAACCCCTCGGGCAAGCTTCCTATCGTGTTCCCGAAATCAAAGGACCAGTTGCCTGAGTTCGACAACATATCGCCGGTGGTGAAATACGGCTACTACCACGGCTACCGCTGGTTCGACAAGCATGGACTCGAACCCGCCATTGCATTCGGGTACGGACTCTCCTACACATCGTACCGGTACGACAACCTCCAACTCGCGGACACGACCATCACCAGGGACGGTGTTCTGAAAGTCTCCGTGGAGGTGACCAACACGGGAGAACTGCCGGGAGAGGAAGTGGTGCAGATGTACGTAGGCTATAAGGGCTCCAGGGTTGATCGGCCCGTCAAGGACCTCAAGGGTTTCACTCGCGTAAGCCTCGATCCCGGAGAAAAGAAAAGTGTGAGCCTCGCTTTGAGGGCGCAAGACCTGGCTTATTACGATGTGGGGTCCGCGGGCTGGAAGATAGAGGAGTTGGAATACATCCTTTACTTGGGTTCTTCCTCGAGACGGGAGGACCTCTTGGAGATGTCCTTCTCGGTCAAGGGCTGAAAAGATAGCGGGGCAGACGCCGATAAAGGGAGGCTATACTTGGAGGAGACGGATAGCGAGGTGGGTTTGGGACGATATCAAGGAGAACTGCCAGAGGAATAGAGATAATCAATGCTGGTAGTATATGGTTAGGTGAACAGGCTTCATCTTCCGGCCTGAATAATTTTGAAAGGGGGTCACAATGGAAAGAAGGACTTTTATATCGACCGTCATGGCCGGTTTAGCGGCTTCGGCTTTTTCCAATACCCTTTCGGCTGACGCGAACATAATGAGCCCCGCAGCCTTCGACCTTCGGATGAAGTGGTGGCGGGAGGCTCGCTTCGGAATGTTCATCCACTGGGGAATCTACGCCGTGCTCGGGCTCGGCGAGTGGGCGATGTACACCCACAGGATACCGGAGAAATCCTACCAGAGGCTGGCAAAACACTTTAGCGCGTCACTTTTCGACGCTGACGAGTGGGCCTCTCTCGCCGAGCGGGCCGGGATGAAGTACATGGTGATAACCTCCAAGCACCACGACGGCTTCTCAATGTACGATTCAAAGCTCACCCAATATGATGTAGTTGACGCAACGCCCTTCGGCCGAGACCCATTGCGAGAGTTGGCCGAGGCATGTTCACGCCATAAGGTGCGCTTCGGGTTCTACTACTCGATCCTCGACGCTCACTACTCGGGGCTGTCATCCTTCAGGCGAATGAAGAACGAGGGCTTCGAAAAATACGAGCGCTTTTTATACGGACAGTTGACCGAACTCCTCAGCAACTACGGTCCAATCGGGTCAGTTTTTCTCGACGGCGAGTGGATACCGCAGTGGAGTCACGACAAGGGGCTGGCTTTGGAGAAACACATCCGCTCGCTTCAGCCTAATGTTATTCTCAATGACCGCGCCGGCCGCGAATACGGGGGTATGGGAGACTACGAGACTCCCGAGCAGTTCATTCCTGACTCTCCATTCATCAGGCCGTGGGAGACATGCATGACCATCAACCACTCATGGGGGTATCACCGTTTCGACAAGGTCTGGAAGTCACCCAAGGATCTGGTCAGAAAACTTGTGGACATCGTATCAAAAGACGGCAACTTTCTTCTCAACGTGGGCCCGGACCGTGAAGGAAGAATCCCTCGGCCGTCAATCAAGCGTCTTGAGCGGATGGGCGAATGGATGCAGATAAACGGCGACTCGATTTACAAATGTGGGCCCGGTCCGGTCGAGCCCGGGAAATGGGGAAGGTCAACCGCCAAACAAGGACGGGCATTCCTCCATTTCTTCGAGTGGCCCAGTGGAGAATACCTGATTAAATCTCCCGGTCTTAGCATATCAAAGGCATTTCTGCTCGCCGACCCGAGAAAAGAGTCGCTTCCACTGAGACGAACCGATGCGGGTATTATAATCAAGTTGCCCGAAACCTGCCCGGACCCCCTGTGTTCGACTGTTGCCTTGGAGACACCATAATTTACATTCATATCTTTTTATCACATGATTTAAGACTGTAATAAATTTCCAGGGGTTGTCATTATGAAAAAATTCCATGTCCTCTCAGTCTTATTCGTCGCGCTCTTTATATGTAGTATGACAGCGCCTTCCAGATGGGACGCCAGAAAAAGGATAAATCTGAGCTTGAATCGGGGGATTGCGGATTAGTATTCTTGAAAGGCGTTTGTATGGATTTGAGGCTGATGTTTTTGCCCCTCAATTGGTCATGGGCTATTGGTTGCGTTAGATAGTAGGCGCGAGGTACAGGCCGAACTCAGATATAGTCGGGCGTGCACGAGACTGGGTGATGCGAACACGGACCTTTTGAGTGGTCACTTCATTGAAGCGAAGTAGCCTTTTGTAACCGATAGTGGTCGAACGCGAGAGAGGTTTCCATTCTTTTCCGTTCCATGCTTCAAGATAAAATTCCTCTACCCGCTGTCCCATTTTGATGTATTCCTGGAGCATGGCCACATTGAAGGTCCGGGGCTCTCCCAGATCGTATTCTATTGTCGCCGCTGAGACCCGGTTATCTGTGGTCCAGTAGGTATCCTTGTCGCCGTCTATCGTCTTGTCCGCGCCGTGCTCAGAACTGTGTTCCCGGAATTCCGAGGCGGCGGCCCCAGCGCCCTTAGCCAGGTTGACAGCAAAGGTCCGTTCCAGCACATCGGCGAGTTCAAGAACCCTTTGCACATCGTTTTCATGGATCAGACCTCGCTGATCAGGAGGAAGGTTTAAAAGGAGCAAGCCGTTGCCACCTACCGATCCGTAGTAAATGTCCAAGAGCCGTTCAAGCGACTTGACCTTATTGTCCTGACTGGCGTGATAGAACCAGCCTGGCCGGATCGAGGTATCTATAAACGCGGGATACCAAACCAGCCTGTCGCCGCGCCTTGCAGCCTTCATCAGCTGAGCCCGGCCACCGATGTTATCGGCCTGATAATCGAAATGCTCCGGAATTACGCTCCACTCACTCTCGCGGGTATTCCCGGCCTCATTACCGCACCACCTGGTGTCCGGGCCGATGCTTGATATGGCCGCTTGGGGCTGCAACTCCCGAATGATCGCATAGTAGCCCGCCCAGTCGTAGAGTTTCTTCATCCTCATCCATTTAAGCCCCATGCCTGCACCATCAAGCCAGAAGTCGGATATCTCGCCGTAATTGCTCAAAAGCTCGCGGACCTGTCTCTTGTAGTAATCATTATAAGCTCTTGTCCCGTAAGTCGGCTCGTGCCGGTCCCATGGCGAAAGGTAAATGCCCAGCTTTAGACCCTCGCCCCGGCAGGCCTCGGCGACCTCACGGATTACATCTCCCTTGCCGTTACGCCAGGGGCTGTTCTTGACAGAATGCTCTGTATAGGCACTGGGCCAAAGGCAAAACCCGTCGTGATGCTTGGCCGTGACTACGATCATCTTCATTCCCGCGGCCTTGACCGTGCGCGCCCACTGCCGCGCATCGAAGTGAGAGGGGTTGAAAAGCCTGGGATCCTCTTTGCCATTGCCCCACTCCCGACCAGTGAAGGTATTCATTCCGAAATGTATAAAGGCAACATACTCCAACTCCTGCCAGTCAAACTGCCTGGGCGTGGGCACAACAAAAGCCGCCTTGCGAACCACTTCGTTCTCACTATCTCCAGGATCGAGCCGGACGGAGTGATAGTACCTGCCTGAATCACCTCTCGCAGTCAAGCCAAGCGGCAAAAGCGTCAGGGTCAATACAAAGCACAGCTTAAAAAGACGGGACATAAAATTTTCTCCCAGGTATGCACTTGATTTTTTCTGACTAATTAATAACATCTTGCTACAATTATGATACTCTCGTAAAAAGTGCATTAAATCAAACTTGCTGATTTTTTTATGTTTTTTCGTTTTTTTCTTGGCATGGAGATACCCCATTTACCCCCCAACTCAAATTTCAGATGATTAAGGCCTTTATGGAGAGAATTTATTTTATCATTCTGCGTGACGGGGGAAACAAAAAAAGTGCGGCGAAGAAGCCCGGAACGACCTTCAGGGGTTTTTGAGTTTTCTATTCCGAGCTCACGGGCACGGCGACCATGATCCCGCTTTTAGTCCGCATCACATAGTATTGCGGGATTTTCTTTGTGGAGAAATCCAGGACGATCCGGGTTTTATCCGGATGATGTCCCAGCCGGATGCGCTTGATCCCGGCCTGGTTGACAGGATACGATGACCGGGGAATTGGCCCTTTAATTTCAATCAGGTCAATGGCCAGCCGGTTAGGGCGGCTCCTGGTACGGTTCACGGTGAACTCCTCGTAGCCTCCCACTGTGCCGTCAGTCCGGATAAGTATCTGAAACTGGTCTTCAGATATGCGATGTTCAATATCCACGACCCTGGTAGCAGTGCCTGGATACAGCACCTTCTCCTTCATCGCCTCTATCTCAGCACTGGTGATGACGGTAGCACCGGCAACAGGTGCAGTCATGATATGGGAAGGCGGAGAGGCGGGAACCACGACCTGGGTATGAATCTCCGGGGTTATCTCTCCGGTCTGGATCAACTCGGTGGTGGCCTGCTGTGCCCTGGAATAAAGCTCCAGTGGAATGGTATCATCCGCTTCTGCCATGTCCTGTTTCGGCTCAAGTGTCACGGTAACGATTTGTCCTGTTTTCTCAATGCTATATTCCGCATCCTGTGTCAAGACCAATTCCAGCCGGGTAACCACCTTGTCTCCACTGCTGAGTTTGCTGACCCCTATTGTCTTTATCAGGCCCTGGTTGACATTTAAGGTGCGGGGAATTTCCGCGGCTGGCACTACGCCGGTCAGATTGATCATCATGCGAATGGGGTCCGGGATGACAAAGACAGCGCACTGCATCTTTCTGGTTCCCTGGATGACAACCCTTTTCCCCTCCGGGGTCTGGATGTCCGTTATTTGAGCCGAAACCGCGGCCTCCGCTTCTTCCCCGGTTTTATTCTTCTTGGAAGCCTGGGCAGAGCTTGAGAGTGAAAGCATAAAGAGTGCTACGCCGATAATCAGAGCCGATTCTCTTTTCTTCATCTCCCCCGTCCTTTCGCTTATTTCTGAAGGATCTTGAACTCAACCCGGCGATTGAGTTGTCGGCCTTCATCTGTTGCGTTTGATGCAATGGGGACTTCCTCGCCGTAGCCGTAGGCTTCCAGCCGCCTCGGATTTATCCTGCCCATGCCAATGAGGTATGTCACCACGGACTTGGCACGGGCCTTGGAGAGGCGGATGTTATATTGATTAGTTCCCTTGCTGTCTGTGTGGCCTCGTATTTCAATACGCATGTTCGGGTTACGGCGCATCATATTGATGAGGTTGTTAAGCTCGCCCTTTGATTCGGGACGCAATGTGGATCTGTCAAAATCAAAGAATACATTGTTAAGCACAACTATCGCTCCCACCTTCTCCGGATGAAGCAGGATGTTCCTCTCAATCACCTTGTAGGTCTGTGCCCGCGGAATATCAAAGCGCTCGGAGTGAAAGGTATAGCCTGAAGCAAAGGTACTGATCGAGTATTCTTTTCCCGCAGGAAGGAATGTCTGATAGAAGCCGTCGGAGCGAGTCTTGACGCGATAGAATTCCTTGTCGGTCATGATCTCCGCTATACGGAGATTGGCCTGGACAGGAGTGCAGGTTGTGATGTCATAGACATCCCCCCCTGTTCTGGGGTCTTTGGACGGTGGAGCGCATGTCTCTATATCCGCTACTATCCCCCTCACCAGGGTGACACCGGCTGGTTGCATCACCAGGGGAATTGGCACAGCGTAGATGTCTTCCTGTCCAATGGTGTTTCCACGATCGGATGAGAAGTATGCCAGGTCCCCGGATGCAGGTATGGTGAAGTAATAATCCTTGTCCGGAGTATTGACCAGAGGGCCGAGATTGACAGGCTCGCCCCAGCCAAGTTCTCCAAGCTGGGTGCGGAATATGTCCGGTCCACCCAGGCCGCCGTGACCATCGGATGAGAAATACAGGGACACGCCGTCCGTATGAATAAAGGCGTAAACCTCGTTCAGCGGGGTGTTGATATTCTCTCCGAGATTCTCCGGCTCGGACCACTTTCCCATTTCGTTCTGGTGGCTCACCCAGATGTCCCATCCCCCGAAACCGCTAGGCCGGGTTGATACGAAATAAAGGGTTTTTCCGTCCAGTGAAAGCGAGGCGTTTGCCTCGTTGTATTTGGTGTTGATCGGTGCGCCCAGGTTCTCGGCTTCACCCCATTCCTTTTCGCCGACTCTGTGCGAGATGTAGATGTCGCACATACCGTGGCCATCCTCGCGATTACAGCCGGTGAGATACATGACCTGCTCATCAACGGAAAAGGTATCCGGCCCCTCATTAAGCTGGGTGTTAACCGGCTGGCCCAGATTGACTGGATTGGTCCAGTTTCCGCCGACCCGACGGGAGATCCAGATGTCCTGGCCGCCGTATCCTTCAGGCCTGTCCGAGGTAAAGAACAGCGCATTGCCATCTGCGGAGATTATCGGCCCGAAATCCGAGTATTTTGAGTTTACATTGGGGCCTAGATTGTGGGACTCTTCCGGAAGCCTGCTTTGTGCCCAGACTGAAGCTACTATCCCGAGCAACAGCAAAATCAGCCCGGCCCCAGTTTTTCTTGACATGATTCCCTCCTTATGGCATCGGCCTTGCCAGGGACTATTCCTGCAATTGAATCTCCACCCTCCGGTTATCGGGATTGCCCTTCACCGGGTCATTGGGCTCCGCGGGCTTGCCCTCTCCGTAGTAAGCTACCGAGACCCGGTCCGCGCTGATTCCCTTGTCCAGCAGATACTGCCTGGCCGCATCGGCCCGGGCTTTGCTCAAGACCAGGTTATAAAGCTCATCTCCCAGACTGCAAGTGTGGCCGCCGATCTCGATCTTTTGCCCCTCATTGGCTTTAAGATATTCTGACCAGGTATCAAGAGTCTGCATGGCATCCGCGAGTATCTCCGCATCGTCAAAATTGAAGTAGATGACGGATGCGATGCCAGGTCTGGGTTTGGGGGCTACGGCTACCCCCACAGTGGGGCAGAAGGATTTCTGAAAGGTCTCCACAAATTCTCCCACTGCCGGGACAGCAGGTGGAGGGAACCGAGCCATTTCCCATGCCCGGACCTTGAGCTCATCCTTATTGAGAAGCAGATTAACCGGCGCGACATAGATGTCCTCCCTGCCAAACCCGCCATCCCTGTTGGAGCTGAAGTAGGCCATGTCTCCTGATGCCGGGATGGAGATATAAAAATCATTACCCGGGCTGTTGACCATGTCCAGCGGCTCAGGCTCGCTCCATCTGTTTTCTCCGGTTTTCTTGGTCTTGAATATATCCGCGCCTCCTTTTCCACCATGTCCATCCGAACTGAAATAGAGGTATCCACTTGCAGTGTGGAAGAATCCCACTCCCTCCCACCCGGGGGTATTGATATTTTCTCCCAGATTCACCGGTTCGTCCCAACTCCCGCCCTGATTTCTCCGGCTCATCCAGATGTCATAGCTCGTCTCGCCCAATGTGGCCTTGGTCCCGGTGCCCATGCCTCCGGGACGCGTGGAAGCAAAAAACAGGGTTTGGGTCTTCTCGTCAAAAGTAGCGTTAGCCTCCTGAAACTCCGTATTCACCGGAGCCTCAAGGTTAGTGGGAGCGGTCCACGTGCCGTCATTCCTGTAAACGCTGACATAGATGTCACACCCTCCAACTCCATCCTCCCGGTTGCAAAGAGTGAGGTATAAAAAGATGTTTCTTTCATCGTAGGCAAAGGCATCCGGCCCCTGATTGTCCACCCCGTTGATCGGCGGGCCCAAGTTGACTGGTTCTGTCCAGACCCCGTCTATGCGAGAAGAGACCCAGATGTCCTGGCCCCCCTCTCCCCCGTCGCGATTGGATGTGAAATAAAGGATGTCCCCATCCGGGGAGATTATCGGGGCGAAATCCGACGCGGGTGAATTAACCACCTCTCCCAGATTCGCGATCTGGCCCAAGCAAATGAGTGGAACAAACAGAATAATGCCTGCAAATAATACCCATGGGAAAATAATACGCCTTCTCATCAGTCCTCTCCTTTGGTTGGGCGACAATAATCCTTTATAACTATATACTATTTAACCTTTATTTGTCAATACAAAAATTTCCTTGCTCTTGAAAAAGGATATATGGCTCCTTTCACCCTCGCTCATTGCAGGGCTGGCTCTCCGACCCAGAATTCAGTCGGCGGCTTCCACTTTATCATTGACGGCTTCTCATAAAGCCTGATCGCCCAGTCAATCAGGTTGATAGCCCCTGGCAGGTTGTTGGCTATTTCCCGATCAAGGTAATACACATTATACATCCAGAAGATCGGGGACAGACTGCCGTTCCTGGGGATCATGGCCCGCTTATTCGGATTGTTGCCCACCTCCACGATCAGGGCTAGAATCCCGTAATGATGATAAAGATATTCGTTCATGGACCCGAGGGTCGGATATAAATGAAACTCGCGGTGCACATCGTAAGGATCGAACTGAAATGCCTGGTATTCCAGGGCCATCTTCTCCATAAGCTCTTCATCCGGGACCGGCTCCGGGAAGGTCCCGGGAGGATACATGATCATGCCGCCGGATGTGTGATAGTTCATGGATATAATAAATTTATGCTGGTCAACGAATTCGCAAAAGGCCTGGGTCTCAGGCTCGGATAGCGGCTTTGGACCCCGGTAGGTGCTACTCCACTTTTTTGGCGAGCCTGCGCTGTTTTTTAATCGCTCAGGCGCATCAGGCGGATAAGGGAAATTCCGGTTCAGGTCCACCTTGTTCTGATTCTTCCGATAAAATCCCGCAACGCCGTATCTGGCCTGGATTCTCGCGGTCTTTTCCATGTTGTCCGGATTCATAATCGGCATTACATAAATGTCCGCACCGTCTACAAGCCTGCTGATGTGGCAGTCATTGCCGTAATCCTTGACCAGCTTGCGGATGATGCCCATGCATATCTGGCCCGCGGCCATCTCCTGTGCATGAATGTTGGCGCTGAAAAGAATCTCCGGCTTCTCGCCTGCCCCGACTGAAATCTTGACCACCTTGAGCGGCCTGCCTCCAAGACTCATCCCATATTCGCTTACACTCATCAGGTCCGGATGCTCGGCCTCAAGTTGAGCCAGCTCCGCGTATATCTCATCCAGGGTCTGATAAGGCCGGATACGGCGATTAGAATCCGCACGCCTCTCCTTCCGCTCATCCTTCTTCTCCTGCTTAACCTTCTCCTTCATCTCTTTCTGATACTTCTTTATCTCCGGGTCAAGTTTGTCCCCGGCCAAGGCTGGCGCGCCGAAACCAATCATCCCGGCAATAACCAAGAAAAATAACCTTTTCATCGTTTTCACTCCCTTCGTCGCCTTCATCCCTTGTTTCCCCCTTTTGTTCGTCTCTTCTTCATTATCTCCATTGCCACCTCCGGGCAGGTCAGGGGCGAGCGATACCTGGTGCAGTTGAGACAGCCCACATATATCTTGGAGTAGAGCTTTTCCTTGCTCGTTTTGCGGAATCCGAATTTCCGGAAGTATTCCGGGTAAAAGGTGAGCACCAGGATTCTGTCCGGGTCATAATTCTCAAGCTCCTTGAGCAGGCGAGTGAGAAGCGCGTGGCCTATGCCCTGGCGCTGGTATGCCTTTCGCACCGAAAAGCTCATCACCTCTATGGTCCAGTCAGGCCTTTTCAAGTCCAGCACCGGCATGGCCTGCCAGGAAATCACACCAAGAACTTCACCGGCCCGCTCATAAACGAAAAACCGGTCAAAATTCTGTGCAAGGTTTTGAAAACTGCGAGGCAAAACCTCGCGAGGATTCTCCCGGATAACCTCGTAAACCGCTTCCACATCCCGGAACCTGGCCCGGCGAACTTTTCCCTTCTCAGCCATCTAACTTTTCTAAAAATAAGACAAAAACACTCGCCTGTCAAACATCTTAAGATAGTGCAACGTCAAAGTGCACGGTTCATGCAGAATCGGGACTAAAGTCCCTCGCACAATCAAGAGGGGTTCAAAGGTTTCAAGGTTCAAGAGTTCAAAAGTTAAAGGAATTCTCTTCATCTTTGCGCTCTTTGCGTCTTTGCGGTGAGAGATTCCCCGGCTTTTATCAGGTCAGCACCTGAACAGTCTGTCCCTTCCTGGCCTTGAGCTTGCCTGCGGCGTTATCTTTCGGGACAGATATTTCCAGCAGGCAAAAGCTCCCGATAATGGCTATTGGCCCTGCTTTCTTGCCGGCCGAATATGCCGAGACCAGACCCCGGATCTCCCTTCCAGCTATGCGAATTACCGGGTTTTTCGGAAGGAGTTCTTCAGGGATGTTTGTGACCAGGTTTCCGAAGCGATCTATATGGATTACCTTCCCTATGATACGATTCTTCTTGATCTCCGGGCTCGCTCGCTCGATCCGGACCGGGTCCTGGACAGGATCACCTATTTCTTCCGGCCTGATGCCCCTGCAAAGATGTGCGGCCACAGGTGCGAATATATCCCGACCGTGGAAGGTGTTGCTGGTCCTGTCCAGAAAGAATTCCTCCCTGTTCAGGTGATATGCGCACGCGTCATGGAGGAAATCGGAGAGGATGCCGTTATCCGGGCCCACGAGGAGTTGTGTTTTGGTTGCGACTATAATGGGCCTGCGGCTGGTTCCCACACCGGGGTCTACCACTGCGAGGTGCACTGACCCTGGCGGAAAGTAAGGGACAGCGCCTTTCAGCAGGAAAGCGGCTTCGTCTATATCTCCGGGTGGTACCTGATGGGATATGTCCACGAGCTTCGCTTCAGGCGCAATCGAGAGGATCACGCCCTTCATGGTTCCCACGTAGCTGTCAAGCTGGCCGAAGTCAGTGGTCAGTGTGATGACTTTGCTTCGCTTCATGCGATTATCTCCCCTGCCTTGCGAAGAGTGAGGTTTTCACCCCCCCCAGAAGCGAAGGCCCGCAAGTGGCAGATGCTTATGCTCCTTAAGAAGGACAAGCCCCCTAGAATTTAAGGTGTGTTGCGAGGAATCCCCGGAGCCGCTCTGAAAGGTCCACCGGGATTTCCCGAAGATGGGCCTGACGAAACAGTGAAATGGCTTTGCGATAGCTCTCGAAAAGCTTTAAGCAAAAGGCACAGCCCTCAAGGTGTTCCTCAAATCTCCGGCAGGTGTCCGCATCCAGGGACCCGTCCAGATAGTCTGGAAAGAGCCCCAACGCCTCTTTACAGCCCATGCTCGCCCCCCTTACCTCTATTCTTGCATATGCTGGCGGTAGAATTCGTCCAGCCGTTTGCGCAAGAAAAGCCGTGCCCGATGAAGCCGGGACTTGACTGCAGGCACGCTCACATCAAGAATCTCCCCCGTCTCCTCGTTGCTGAAGCCCTCTATGTCCCGCAGGATCAGCACAACCCTGAAATCCTCGGGCATCTTTTCCATGGCCTCGCCTATGATCTTCATAACCTCTTCGGTGATAAGCTCGTCATCCGGCCCGCTCGGCCAGTTCAGACTGCTCGAGAGTTCCGAATCCTCGATATACGCAAGCGCGTCCTCCAGAGACACCATGGTTGATCCCTTCTTCTCCCGGAGCTTCATGAACGCGCTGTTCAGAGTTACACGGTAGAGCCAGCTTGAAAAAGTGGAATCCCCTCGAAAGCTGTCGAGCTTTTCGAACACTCGTAGGAATGTCTCCTGGAGAACCTCTTCTGCATCCTGGTGATCCTGGAGCACTCCCATTACCAGCCTGTAGACCTTGGACTGATAACGCTGGACAAGCTCCTCGAAAGCCATGCGATCACCTTGCCGGATGAGTCCCACAAGAGCTTCGTCATTCTCTGTAACCGTTTTTTCCTTACCCCTGTTCACCCTTTTTCACTTTCGCTGGACCCTGTCCGGAGCCACATATTGCTCTGCCATCCAGCCCTGCACCCCGGTTCCGGGAACTTCCACAAGATAAAATGTCTTGTCTCTTGAAAACAGCTCAATCCGGATGCAGAGAACCTCTGTCTCCGGATGGACAGTGCCTACGATCTCCCTTAGCTTGCCATCAGGCGTGATCTCCTTGTACATCCGGACATTTCCCCAACGCCGGATGTATTCCTCCGGCGCAGATACAATAAGGGTTTTCTGTTCAATGTAGGACAGCTTTTTCTCCGCCGCTATATCCATTCTCAGTTTCTCTGTCAAGGGCTTTGCATTCTCGTAATCCGCGGCCTTGACAAAATCAATCGCATCCCAGTAAGTATTGATCAAGCGCAACTGAGGCAGGAAAAGGGACTCTATCTCGGACTTGATCTCATCCAGCTCGGACCTGACTTCATCCAACTGCTGGATGCGAGCGTCCCGGGCCAGCTCCGCCTGTTCTTTGGCCTTGCGCGCAAACTCAAGCGCATCCTCAAAATCTCCGGCCTCAAGTGCATCTTCCGCCTGCTTCATATAGGACCGGTAATGAAATGTGAGTGTGGTCGGAGGGCTCAGCTTTAACAACTCCTCGTAAGCGGCCCTGGCCGCGGCAAGCTCCGCTTCCACTTGCTCCGGCACCACCCCTGGGGGCTTCTTCTCGCAACCCGAGAGAAGCCCGATGATGATCCCCAATGCCAGAACCGCCAGTGCCTTATTTTTCATTCCTCGTCTCCCTTTTCATAACAATTATAGCCCACCCGGATTCAGTCCGTCAACCGGCTTCCGCCTGCGCTCGGGTCTGCGACATCAAAGGGGGTTTTAGCCGTTGGCGGCTTTTTGCTCCCAGAATTCCT
>CAZOMR010000036.1:0-17632 GCA_964580655.1 uncultured bacterium | reverse complement strand
TAAACCCAAAAAAGGGGTTAAAAAAATGATTCACCAAATATGTCGCACACCCTTGGTCTATCTATTCCTTGTTCTCTTTCTCCCGGAGGCTGGGGCCGTGGCGCTTTTCGTGATCGCGCTCATCCTGACAGAAAGGGTATGTTACGAGTCGGCTCGACTTGCCTGGTTCCTCATACCTTTTACCTGCATGATAGCCGCGGAGTGCCTGGAAAAGAGGGCTGGCGGCTCTTTCCGTTTCACCTGGGGCACGGTCCTGATGCTTCAGGGTCTGGGCATTTTCGCCTTTCGTCTCATTTTTTAAAGGGGGTTATTTTTTTATTGACTTATAGGGTGTAAATTATGTAATTTATACGCAGTCCTGGAAAAAGGGGGAGGCTATGTCAATCATGAGATGGGTTTTTCTTGCGGGGGTTGGATTGATCCTGGCCGGAGCAGTGTGGGCTTCGGGAGAGAGTTACGGGGATATGATCAATGAAGCGGAGCGGCTCTGGGAGGCTGATGAATACATAGCTTCCAATCAGGTACTGGATAAAGTTATAAAGATGTATCCGGAGAGGGCCGATGCTTACTGGCGCAAGGCGCGGAACAATTATGACCTGCTTGAGAATACACCCAGGGAAGAGAAGCCGGACAAGGATTCCCTCGTAGAGAGATATCGCGAAGTAGAGAGTCTCGGCAAGAGATGTGCGGAGCTTGAACCGCAAAACGGATCGTGTTATCTATGGGTGGCTATCGGCATGGGCCGCCGTGGCACTACCCAGGGGGTTTTGAATTCGCTTGGCGAGATTGATGATTTAGAGAAGACATTTCTTAAGGCCATAGAGTTAAAGCCCCCGTACCGGGCGAATAGAGGAAGGGCGAATTCCCTGGGGGATGCGTATAATGCACTTGGCCAGTTTTATCGTGTGGTTCCGGACTGGCGCTTCTTGCAGTGGATATTCGGCACCAGGGGAGACATCAACAAGTCCGTGGAACTCCAGCGCAAAGCCGTGGAACTTGAGCCGGAGCGGATGGAATATGTCAAGGAACTGGGCGTAAGCCTCATTTGCCGTGGAAACAAGACCGGGAGCGAGGCTGATGTTTCAGAGGGAAAAAAGTATTTGCGGAAGATAGAAGGCCTCCCTGTGATCAAACCCTCGGATATAATTGACAGGAAACACGCAAAGGAGCTCCTGGCAAGACCACAACTGGCATGCGGGTATTCCAGGGACGAGCAACAAGAGGTAAGTCGAGAGGCGTATGAGAAGAAAGAGAAAAAATAATTTAAAAGCGATTTTCAATGAAGGAGGGCGCAATGAAATTCAGGGGTAAATATCTATTCGTTCTGGTTCCGCTTCTGGCTTTTGGCTGTATTGGCCCGGAAGACATCAAGAACCTTACTGCTTCTACCGATGTGGATGAGCGCTTTGAGGAAAGCATTGACGGAAAGACAAAAAGGCTGAGTTTACCCGAAAGCGATGATGATCAATTCGTATTTCTCTGGGTGACTGATATGCATGTTCGGACAGGGAGAACCTATTTCAGGGAACTGGGTGAATATGCGCATAAAGTGGGAGCCAGGTTTATCCTTCATTCCGGAGACCTTGCCGATCACGGCGATGAGGAGGAATATGAGTATATCAATGCCGAGATAGAGCAATACCTCTCTCCTTACGATATTTATTTTATAAGCGCAATAGGCAACCATGATCTCTCAGGAGATGGCTGGGATGCATACAAGGAGCATATCGGCCCGTCGGTCTTTTATTTCAATTACGGCAATACATTCTTCATCTTTATAGACACGGCCAATGCCACGGTGGGCCGGGACCAGATGGAATGGATAGAAGAGCAGTTAGCGGATAGTGATCAGCCCAATAAGATACTGCTCTCTCACTTTCCCTTCTACGATGGCACACTCGAGACCCCCACGATCATGGGGGACCCGGATGAGCGGTACAAACTGATGTATCTCATTGAGGAGTATGATGTTGATTATGTCCTCACAGGCCACAAGCACTCCATAGAGAGACACGAGATCGGAGATGCGGTCTATCTCTGCGGGGGAACCGCAAGCCATACAGTGGACCCGATAAACGGGGATGACTTGCTTTACGAGTTTACGATCTCAGGCAATGACATTGATTACGACAAGGTTGATTTAGACGATATTGATTAAGATTAAAGGAAGGGGAAGAAAATGAGCCGTAGCATTTTTATCAACGCTTTGGTGTTATTGGGATTGATTTGTGGCGCGGCCCGTGCGGAATTAAAGCTGGATAAGGCGGGTGCGAATTACCTTCATCGGCGGAGTGCGGCCCTGGACAATCACTATCTTCAATATCAGGTCGCGGTATCGTTTAACAAATACCTGAACCCCGCAATGGGACTGGAGCACGACCAGACTCAGGGCGAGGTGCGCCGCTACTATGTTTCCAACCGGTTCGGCTTGACCGAGAACCACGGGGTTGTGCTTCGCTACAATCACCTGGAGTATCCGGACTGGAAGATAGGGGAGAACATCATCAATCTCTACTGGGATTATGAAAACAAGGGCTTCCAGAGTGCGCTCGGATTTTCGTATCATGCGACTAATATGTTCGAGGATGATTATAATGACGCCTTCAATTTTGAAGGCGATCTGGATCAAGTGCGTATTAATATAGCAGTGAGTTACGGCAAGGACTTTTTCAAGGACAAGTTCGGCTTTCGGGTGGGCATCAACAACTTCAACGAGTTTGAAAATTTCGACACAATGCTCGCATACAATGAACTCGGAGGCTATCTCGACCTGCATACCCGGATAAGGGAGCACTGGCACCTGAATTTCAATTACGAACCCCGGCTTATCGGTATCTCGGGCGGCCATCCTGTCCTGGGCCGCGAGACCTGGATAATGGGCTTTTCATGGAGGGACTGACCACTCTTACATCCGTTCAAGGGGCCTGATCCCGAGCAGAAGAAGGCCGTTTCTGAGAACCTGCCGCACCGCATCCACAAGAGCAAGCCGGACCTCTTTCAGCTTCTCTTCACTGCCGATTACTCGATGCCTGATGTAAAAAATATTGAACGCCTTGCTTATCTCAAATAGATAACCGGTTATCAGGCTGGGCTCATTGTCTGCTCCAGCCTGCTCCACAACCTCCGGATACCTCGCAAGATGCTTGACCAGAGCAGCCTCCTCCGGCTCCGCAAGAAGAGAAACATCCACATTATCCTTTACACCCGCGTTGGACTTTCTCAATATCCCGCAGATGCGTGCATGTGTATACTGCAGATACGGGCCAGTCTCGCCCTCAAAGTTGAGCACCTGGTCCCAGTCAAACACCACATCGCGCTCTCTTACCCTTTTAAGGTCGCTTGCGATAAGCGCGCCTATCCCGATAGCCTCTGCCAACTCCTCGTTGTCCAGTCCAGCATCAAGTTTTCCAGCCGCAATGTTATCCTCGATCTTCTCCCGCGCCCGCGCTCTGGCCTCGTCAAGAACATCTTCAAGGAAAACCACCTCTCCGCGACGCGTGCTCATCCCCCGGACATGTCCGAATTTGACATGAGTGAGCCCGTCCGCCCAGTCGTATCCAAGAAGTTTCAGAACCTGAAAGACCTGGCGGAAATGAAGCTCCTGGGGCGTTCCCACCACATAGAGAATTTTCGCAGGGTGAAAATTCTCCGCACGGTAAATGGCTCCGGCAAGGTCCCGCGTTGCATAAAGCGTGGCCCCGTCCGATTTGCGTAGAAGACACGGCGGCATGCCACCCTCGTCAAGCCGCACCATCTCCGCCCCGTCTTCTCCCACCTCTAAAAGACCGGCATCCCGCACTCGCTCGATCACATCATCCATCCTGTCATTGTAAAAGCTCTCACCAGTATAATAGTCGAACCTGATTCCAAATCTCTCATACACCCGCTTGAACTCATCCAGGCTCAATTCCCTGAACCTCTGCCACAGACCGACCGCCTCGGTATCTCCATCCTCAAGACGCTTGAACCATTGACGGGCATCTTCCCGCGCAGACTCATCGGACTCGGCGCGGGATTGATAACCAGTGTAGAGATCAAGCAAATACCGGATAGGATCATGAAGAAGCATGTCTTCATCCGGGTTTGCCTTGTATGCCGCAAGGATCATACCGAACTGCGTGCCCCAGTCCCCGAGGTGGTTGATGCCTATAGGCCTATACCCGAGCGCGCGATATATCCTGACCAGTGCGGCCCCGATCACGGTCGAGCGAAGGTGCCCTATGTGGAAGGGCTTGGCAATATTGGGCGACGAGTAGTCAATCACAACCGCCTGGCCTGCTCCTTGCGTGGATGTCCCGTAATTATCCCTTTCACGCTTGATCCCTGAAACCACTTCATCCGCAAGTGCAAGCTCATCAAGAAAAAAATTGAGATACCCCCCCCTGGCCTCGAGTGCACGGAAACCAGTGCCCTTGAGTTCAAGCTCCCTCGTCAATCGAGCCGCTATCTGAGCCGGGTCCTTTTTCTCTCCTCGGGCCAGTAAAAAACAGGGAAACGCGAAATCACCCAACTCCGGATGGGGCGGAACCTCGAGAAGAGAGGCCACCTTTTCAGCGCTAAGAGAAGTCGCGCGGGCAAGCAGATCAACTAGTTTGAGCCTTCTTGTTCTCATTGGCCTAAAGCGAGAATTCGGCCTTATTCATAACCGATTCTCTCCGAATTATCAACACTCTCTTTCACTGCGTGCGGAGCCGGTCGAAAAATATGCTCTTTTAACACCCATAGACCCCAGGCCAGAATCACCACAACCAGCGCGGAACCGAAAAAAGCCACAAGCCCGAATCCAAACTTTCGCATCACTGAAATTATACAATGAAATGACCTTTTCTTGAATTTAAGCCGAGACAGGATTATAATCCTTAATAAATGTCTCGCGCGAAAAAGTGGCTGAAGATATTGTTTATACTTTTTGCAGGCGGACTACTCATGGGCGCCGCGCTTGCAGGAGGTCTATATTGGTACTTCAGCCGCGACCTGCCGCCTCTATATTCGTTGAAGGATTATCGGCCGAATATCATCACCCAGATATATGCGGATGACGGAACCCTGATTGGCGAGTATGCCGAGGAGCGGAGAAAGATCGTGCCCATTGAGAACATGCCCCGTCATCTTATTGACGCATTCGTGGCTACAGAGGACGCGCGTTTCTATAAGCATGAGGGTTTGGACTATTACCGGATTATGGGAGCACTTTGGGCTGACATCAGGGCCGGGGAAATCAAGGAGGGCGCAAGCACCATCACCATGCAGGTTGCCCGCTCGTTCTTTTTGACCCGGAGAAAAATCATCTCACGCAAGCTCAGGGAGGCTATCCTGGCTCAGCGCATCGAACGCTATCTGAGCAAGGATGACATCCTTTTTTTGTATCTCAATCAGATATGGATGGGACGAAGGGCATACGGTGTCCAGGCCGCGGCCGAGAACTATTTCGGAAAGCATATCAGCGAGGTAAGCCTGGCCG
Organism: uncultured bacterium; assembly: GCA_964580655.1. GTDB lineage: Bacteria > RBG-13-61-14 > RBG-13-61-14 > RBG-13-61-14 > CAZOMR01 > CAZOMR01. The sequence continues at coordinate 12,171 of CAZOMR010000036.1, read as the reverse complement.
AGGCCGCGGTGCTTGCCGCGCTTCCCCGCGCACCCTCACGGTATTCGCCTGTTGCTCACCTTGACAACTGCAAGGCGCGACAGAGATATGTGCTCAACCGGATGGCAAACGCGGGATTTATTTCCAAGGAGGAAGCTGACAAGGCCTATGCCGAGCCGATCCGGATAGTTGACCTTCCTAATCTTAATATGGAAGTGGCGCCATATTTCACCGAGCATGTCCGCCGTTACCTGGTCGAGACATACGGCGAGGATCGCGTGATGCGCGACGGACTCAAGGTCTTCACAACAGTAAACCTGGATCTCCAAGAAGCGGCACAAAACGCGGTGCGGGAGGGACTTGCTGGGCCAGAGGGCCTGGACAAGCGGCAGGGATTTAGAGGACCATTGAGACACCTTCAGACCAAAGAGGACAGAAAAAAATTCCTTGATACCCAGGAAAAAAAGCTCGTGAAGGCCTGGCAAAAGGATCGGGAGAAAGAAGCATTAGAAAACCCGGATGCCCAGCCGGAGGCGATTCCGCTTGAGCTCGGAGAGAATTACGAGGCCCTGGTAACAAAAATCAAGGACGCGAAAAAGATAGTCATCCTAAATGTCGGAAAAACCCAGGGCACACTCGCGCTCGAGGATATGGCATGGGCGAGAAAACCCAACCCTGATGTCCCTCCGGAATGGGTTAAGCTGAAAAAGCCTTCACAGGCACTCAAGGTCGGCGATGTGGTTTTAGTGCGGGTCAAGGACGCTATCATCAAAGAGAAAGCGATCAGCTATCGCTTCGCACTGGAGCAGGAGCCGATTGCCCAGGCCGCTCTGCTCGCCTTTTCTGTGCGCACCGGCGAGGTCAAGGCCCTGGTCGGAGGGTATGACTTTCTCCGAAGTCAGCTTATCCGGCCGGTCCAGTCCGCGCGCCAGCCCGGATCATCCTTCAAGCCAATAAATTACGGTGCGGCTTTAGCGCATCCGGCCAGGAATTATACCCCGGCCACAATGATAATAGATTCTCCAGTGGTATTTGATGATGTCATCCCGCAGGATGGCGGGACCGAACAGGACACAAGCTGGAGACCGTCCAACTTCGGAGAAACATTCTCCGGGCCACGCACCCTTCAGGAAGCTCTGGCCAAATCAATCAACACCATATCCATCAAAATCCTTGATGACATCGGGGTCAGCCATGCCCGTAATTTCGCAAAAAGGCTTGGCATATCATCACCAATGGCCAAAGACCTCTCTATCGCTCTCGGGTCATCACCGGTAACATTGGTGGAACTTTGCCGCGCATATAATGTCTACGCCTCCGGCGGGTATGTTGTCAATCCAGTGTATGTGCGCCGGGTTTACGACCGCTACGGTAATCTCCTTGAATACATCCAGGATAAGACTCCTGATTCTTATCCTTCATTTTCAATGGAAGAGGACATCCAGGAGGAGGACTTGATTCAGGCCGCTGAGAGGGAAGGCTCGGACTCAGGCGCGCTTAAGGAGCCGGTGGCTCCGGAGGACATCGGGGAGTTGACCTGGCAAGAATATCTCGCGGAACTGAGGGACAGGCACATTCCCTCGCTGGCGTCGGCATCAACCCCTGCACGCGGGCCACAGGTGCTTGACCCGCAGACAGCATACATCATGACAACCCTTCTAAAGAATGTCATACAGCACGGCACAGGCTGGAAAGCCAAAAAACTCGGCTGGCCACTGGCTGGGAAAACCGGAACCACAAATGATTTCAAGGACGCATGGTTTATAGGCTTTTCCCCCGAAATCATCTGCGGGGTATGGGTAGGATTTGATGACTTCTCAAAATCTCTCGGCAGGCTTGAAACCGGTAGCCGCGCGGCCCTGCCAATCTGGATGCAGTTCATGGCAAAGGCACTGGAAGGAAAAACCCCTCAAGACTTCCCCATCCCCCAGGGAATAGAATTCGCAAATATTGATAATGAGACCGGCCTGCTCGCCGCTACATGTTCCACCAATACATCATTCCAGGCTTTCAAGGCCGGAACAGCACCCATCGAAGTAACCTCATGCACACCCGAACAAATTCACGGAGACCTCCTTAGAAGCCTGAACTATTAACCCGGGTTAAACGCCTCCGGTGGCAAGGTTGAGAATTTTTTCCTGGGAGAATTCCTCGCGGTCGAGTTCGCCGGCAAGTTCTCCGTCATGCAGGACGAGGACCCTGTCGCACATGCCGATGAGTTCCGGGAGTTCCGATGAGATCATGAGCACACAGCCGCCCTCGGCCACGAACCGGTTCATCAGCTCGTGTATCTCCACCTTGGCCCCGACATCAATTCCGCGCGTGGGTTCATCAAGGATCAGGATTTTCGGCTCTATCCCGAGCCACTTGGCAAAGATAAGCTTCTGCTGATTGCCCCCGGATAAAGTTGCGGCCTGCCTGCGCACATCCCCGGGCACTATCCGGAGCCGCTCCACGAACTCTTTTGCCCGGGTTGTTTCCTTGCGAGGGCTTATCAGGCCCGCGGTCAAGACCTCCCTCAGGTGCGTTATGGTTACATTCTGCGCCAGACTCATTGGCAGGATCAGGCCCTCGTCCTTGCGATCCTCGGTCAGGAAAGCAATCCCGGCTTTCATGGCCTGCCTGGGATTCTTGAGTTTTATTGGCCGGCCTTCCCTGAGAATCCGCCCTCCTTCAAGCCCCAGGACCCCGAATATGGCTTTGGCAAGCTCGGTCCGGCCAGCGCCCATGAGTCCCGCGATTCCCAGTATCTCGCCGTAATAAAGCTTGAAGGATATGTCCTTGAGCTTTTTGCCCGCTGACAGGTTTTGCACCTCCAGTGCCACTTGTCCGCGCGGCGTGGCTTGTTTCGGGTAGAAATCCTTGAGTTCTCGGCCCACCATTTCATGTATCAGTTGCTCACGGCTGATCCGGGCAAGGTCGTGGACTGCCACCTTTTTTCCGTCCCGGAGCACGGTGACCCTGTCGCCGATGGCAAATATCTCCTCGAACCGGTGCGAGATGTAAACCACGGCCAGGCCCCTGGTCTTTAGCTCGCGAATCAGGTTGAAGAGCCGCTCAACCTCTGTATCGGAAAGTGCGGCAGTGGGCTCGTCCATCACTATGATGCGAGCATCCAGGCTCAGAGCCTTGGCTATTTCCAGCATCTGCTTTTCCGCTACCGACAGGTCAGCGACCCTGGCGGATGGCGAAAGCTGTATCCCGAGCCGGTCGAGTATTTGCCTGGCCTCTGTCTGGAGTGAGCGCCAGCGAACCGGGCCGAACAGGGGTCCCTCCGGCCGGTTGATAAGTATGAGGTTCTCGGCCACAGAAAGTTGCGGAATCAGGTTGAACTCCTGCAAGACCATGCTGACTCCGAGACGCTGGGCCGCTAGGAGGCCTGGCACATCAATCGGTTTTCCATCAAGCATTATCTCGCCTGAGTCCAGGGAATGAATTCCTGTCAGCACCTTCATCAGGGTGGACTTTCCCGCACCGTTTTCTCCGAGAAGCACATGGACCTCTCCTGCGCAAAGCTCGAATTCCACATCATCCAGGGCCTGCACTCCCGGGAATGCCTTGGAGATTCCGCGCATGATTAAAATTGGATCAGGCATGGTCTTATTGCGGAAGGTGGGAGACAGCGCCCTCCTGGTCAAGGATGAGCAGAACCCCTGAGCCGGGCGCCTGTCCGCAGTTGCGGCAGGTGAGATGAAAATTCTTGCCCGTCATGATCAGGATGCCAGTTTTTTTGAGAACTCCTCGGCCTGCTTCATGATCCTGTCGAAGAGTTCCCTGACAGGGATGATGTCATGCACCAGCCCGATTGCCTGGCCGCAAGCCAGTATCCCCATGTCCGTCTCTCCCTCGGAGTACATTCGCTCGGCCTTGTCCCCTCCAGCGGCCTTCACTATTGCCTCTAGACCTGCGTTCTTTTGCTCAAGTTCAAGCACAGTCTTTGCCGCGGCATTGGACCATGCCCGATGCGTGCTACCTATGCTTCGCATGATAAGCATTGTATCGAGTTCGCTGGCCTCCAGGAGCGCCTGCTTGACATTTGGATGAAGAGGGCATTCCTCTGTTGTAAGAAGCCTTGTGCCCATGATAACCCCCTCTGCTCCCAGCGCGAGTATGGCGAGAATTCCTCGACCATCAGCAACTCCTCCGCCTCCGATCACAGGCAAGTCCAGGGCCTCGACCACCCTGGGCACCAGGACAAGGGTGCTGATGTCCAGAACCCCGGTGGCTCCGCCGTTTTCGTATCCCACCACGGTGACAATGTCCGCGCCCATGGACTGAACCTTCAGCGCATAGCGCACGCCCACGCATTTGTGTATCCAGACAAGGCCAGCATCCTTGAAGCGCTTACATAACTCCTCCGGCGCTTTGTGGCCAGATGTCTCGACTATCTTCAACCCCTCATCCAGGATCACATCAAGGTAAACCTGGTTGTCAACAGGCCGCATCATGGGGAACAGGTTGAGGTTCACTGCGAAGGGCTGGTCCGTGAGGTCTTTGACCTTCTTGACGCCATCGCGAAACTCATCCTTGCTCCGGAACATGGCGCTGGCCAGAATGCCGAGTGCGCCCGCATTAGAGCAGGCCGCTACGAATTCCGGCCTGGAAAGATACATCATGGTCCCGGCAACAATAGGATACCGGGTTCCCAACATCTTCGTTACTCTGGTCTCAAACATGGGTCCTCCTTTAATGCCTGACTATCCTCAAGCTTGATTATACCGCAGATTTCATGACATCAACCCTCATAATCACGCAACCCCTATAAGCTCTTGCACGAAGAGCGGAATGGCGTTCAGGGTTTTCACTTTCGGGCCGTATTTTCCAAGCGTGTTCTCGATCACCAGGAAGTCGAATCCAGGGATGATGACCTCGCTCCAGCTATCCCCGAATCCCCTCAGGGCCACATCAAGCATTGTCACGATCTGATCTCCAAGCGGTTCATCGGAATCCAGGGTGATGGCGCCGAAGAATTCCTGGCACTCGGTATAGCCGGAGTTGTGCGTGCCGGTGTAGGGCTTGAGCGAAGCGAGGTCAATCTTTTTTCCAATCTTTTTTGATACAAGCTCGGACCTGGATGCAAAGTAATCCAGAAGAGCCTGCTCCTGGATTTTTGCAGGCAGGTTCTCGCGTGCCACGCGGCAGTAAGCCTCATATCCGACCTTGTATCCTTCCTCCACCAGTTCGAACCAGAATTTCTGATCATCGGTCAAATTCTTCCGCTCTGCATGGGCCACGATGCTCCTGCGGATGCATGAAGTCAACCCGTCCCGCTGGGGAGAGACCCCTAGGTGGACAAAGGCGTCTTCCTTGATAGGCCGGTTCAGTGCCTTCCCGATCAAGGTGCGGTTGGCCGTGTCTGATCCGACCATGATCTTGAAGCCGTCGCCTTCAGCACCCAGTGTCCTGCCGACAAATGCGGCCCAGGCAGCGACCTCGGTCTCAAGCATACCGGGCTTGATCACACAAAGCATGGCCCGCATCATCGCGTCCGCGATCCGGGAAGCATCCTCTATCAGGCGCATCTCGTGGTCCGACTTTTCATACTTGATCCGGTAATAGACCTCCTGCAGGTCCACGACATTTTCCCGGGTATAAAGTTTCTCAAGGTAAGAGACGAGAGCGGCCGGGATAACCTGCCTGGGCGTGAGGATTGCTATCCGATCAACCTTGTGGCCGGCCGCGGCATCAATCACATCCTCAAGCCTCTCGGCCTTGATGGGATAATCCTCGTCAGCCAGCTTGAGGATTTCAACCTTGTGCACCTGTGCCCCGGCCCTCGGAGCCAACTGCTCCGCGATGTATCCCCCCTCAAGCCCGGCCACGATATGGAATCCTCTCTTGCCAATAACCCCGGCCACCTGTTCGATGGAGATATTGGTGTTTCCCCCGAGATATGGCACATCCCCGCAGTAATGCTCATCGCTGAAGACAAGGCCGACCTCAAAGCCCTTTTCCGCGATGGCTTCGCATGTCTTTTTCTGTCTGGCCTTAAACTCCCGGGTAGATATACCGAAGCCCCTGTCCACCGGCTCGAATTCCGCAAGGATTTTTTCAACGAGGGAGAACTCTTTTCTCAACTGCCGAACCCGCTTGCGCTCCATCCTGTCATCCTTATGGCAAGAGTCGCCGTGTGGGAATTCTCGGCCAGGCTTTCTTGAGCCGGAAGGCTTCAGCGTAATTCACACCGCACTGCAGTCCCCGAAACCTGGCCACCGTGGTGATGAAATCCATGATGTCAATTTGATCGTGATCCTTTAGCCATTTGATCTGGCTTTTATGGCAGGACAGCATCTTGAGCTTTAGCGAAAGGGTTTCCGAGATGTCCACATATTCATCTGGAGAAAAGCCGACTCCGGCAAGCGTGTCCATCTCGTAAAACGCAGGCACAAGATCATGCGACGGATGAGCCGTCCGGATATTAGGAAGTGATGCGATGAATGACGCGTCATAGACCAGCCTGGCCACACTGCGGTGATCGTGATGATAGTCTTCGGCGAAATGGCTGATGATAATGTCCGGCCTGGCCTCCCGCACAGCATCAACCATCATCATGCGCGTGGGATCATCGTCGTAAAGCCGCTCGTCAGGCAACCCGAGCCAGATAAGTTTCGCCCCTAGAATTTCCGCCGCGGCCTCGGCCTCGCGTTTGCGGATGCGAGAAAGGTCCTCTGAAGGAATCTCCGCATGGCCCGCGGCGCCGTCCGTGACGATGCAAAGCGCGAGCTCATCACCTGACTCGCGGTAGCGAAAGAGTGTGCCGGAACAGAGAATCTCAATGTCATCCGGGTGCGCGCCCACAGCCATGACCTTCATCTTTTTACTCCTGCAAAGATTTTTCCGCTTTTTCCGCGGATTCTAGTTCCGCGGCGAGAGTCGAGATTTCCTTCATTATACCTTCAACATGGCGTGAGCCATCTGCAATGCCCCGTGCAGAGATGTTGAGTTCCGAAAGAATTTCCTGAACCTCTTTCAGAGCGTGTGCCTGCTCATCGGACCCGATGCGGATATGTTCTGCCGCGCTCGCCGTGCTCTCCATGCGGGCAACTATCTCGTGAATTGCGGTGCCGGTGTCTATAACCCGGCTGGACTGCTGTTCTATCGCATCCAGTGCCCGGCCATGCTTTAGCTGGAATTCATTCACCGCACCCTGGATTTCCTGGATAATTACCCGAACCTCGGAAACCGCGTGCGCGGTCTGCTCCGCAAGCCTTTTCGTTTCCTTGGCAACTACTGAGAATCTTCTGCCAGCTTCTCCGGCTCCAGCCGCCTCCAGCGCCGCGTTCAAAGCGAGCATATCCACCTGCTCCGCCACTCCATCTATCAGGGATACGATGTCCTGTATGCGCGATGAACGCTGGAGCAGAGATTCAAGCTCCTGCTGTAATGCGGACTGGTGCTCCTGGAGCTGATCAATGGCCTTGCCAGCCCTTTGAGAGCTCTCCTGGCCACGGCGGCATGACTGGAGTGTCTCCCTGCTCAACTCCGCTACGCCCTGGATGCGCTGGGAGATGTTCCGGCCGGTCATGGCCACTTCCTCCGCGGTGACACTAACCTCATTGATGGTAGTGGATTGCTCCAAAGCCCTTGAAGCCTGTTCCCTTGATTCTGCCAGACCACTTTTCACCGCCTCTTCCAGTTGGCGCGCCGTGTTCAGCATTTTCTCCATCAATTCCGTGGCTCTCTGCCACGTGCCGGTCAGGTTCCGGGCCATCTGCAAGGCGGCAAATCCGACCTCTCCGAGCTCATCCTCTGTGATGAAACGGCACTCGGCCTCGAAGTTTCCAGCCGCGACCTCGCTTACGAATCTGTTTAGACCGCTGACCGAATATACGAGGTCGTTCGTTAAAAACCAGGCGAATATCAGGCACACAGATCCTCCTACCAGAAAGATGTAAAGGGTGGTGCCAAAAGGAATTCCCTGATTCCCCCTGAAATGAATCATGACAGCAAAAAGGCTGAGCAGATAGAAAACCAGGATAAAAATCCCGGTAAAGACCTTTACGGAAAGTGGGAATGGCCGGCCGTGGCGGGGAAGTCCTCGGAGCCTTATCTCATGCATCAGCCGTGTGGCGTTATCGCGGGAAAGTATCTTTACTCCGAAATACAGACCCCATGCAACGATTATCCCGGTGAAGAGATTCAAGACAGATAAGATCAGGGCTCTTGAGAGAGGAGCGGATAAGATCAAAATAAACAGTGTGCCGGTTGTTGCGGATACAGCTATGGTAAAGATGACAAAAGCGGCCGCCATTTTTTGGGGTAACCCTATGATTCCTTCCTGGCCTGACTGGATTATTTGATCCGGAACCTCATTTCCGCGTTTGAGCGCATGAACCACAAGCCGCGACTGGTTAAGCCAGCGGATTCCAAGAGGCATGACGAGAAGATACAATAGCGCAGGCGGCTGGACCTGAAAGAGGAATCTGGTGAATTGACCTTCTGGCACCAACCCTGAAAGCCAGAGATAGCCGTTAAAATAGGCAAATGCGAAAAGGAATCCGGCCATAAGCAAGCCGATGTTTCTCGATAATTTAGACTTCTTCCCGGCCCCGTGGACCGTGGGCGGGAATTGGGATTGATTACTGCTCAAGTCCTGGAACCCTGCCTGCTATTTAACATTTTATCGTAAAATCATGGAGTGCCGAGGGAGAATTTGTAATTATTTTCATGGATTTCAATCATCAAGCAGGTTCATCACGAGCCCGCTTGCAAGTTTCGGGTAGAAATATGTTGATTTCTCCGGCATGACCCTGTGGCTGAGCGCTCTTTCCATCACCTGTTGAACTGGTATTGGATTCATGAAGAAGATCATCTGCGCCTGATCGGCCTGCGCGCTCTCCACGGCCTGGTCGTAATCCGTTTCATAAATAACATGTTTTGCCTCAAACAGGGCTTTGGCAGGTATCCGGAGGATCTCCTTCAGGATCAGTTCCTCAAGTATGATAACATCCAATGAAGGGCTCTCCGACCCGCTCCAGCTCCCGTGTTTAAGTGTTAAGAAATAGCCCTCGCCTTTTTCCAGGTCCGCCATGCCGAAGGCCGGCTGGTTACTGCCCAATTCTGCGAGTTTTTCCATGAATCTCGCTCGGAACTGGCCTGCGGCCAGAGGCGAGTCATGAGATTTTTCAACATTTAAAAACTCGGCAAGCTTTTTAGCCAGGCCTCGAAATCTGCTTTTGGGAAGATTTCTGATTATCCTGTGATATGGATGGAGCACGAGTCCGGGATCGCTCGCCTCGGTAAAATAAGTCGTGATATACCCTGCGCTTCCAACGAGTAGCGGGAGTTTGGCCTCCAGGTGACGGAGGTAGTTGAGCCCGGTCTCGTAGCGGTGATGCCCGTCCGCGATGACCACTGGCTTTGGCTTCATGAGCTTGATGATCCGGTTGATCACTGATTGTCTGGTGATGGGCCAGAGGGAATGGCGAACTCCCTGTTGATCAAGAAATTGCAGAGGGTCTTGCGATTGGACCTCATTGTCTATTATTGAATAAATCGTGTGTTTCTTTTCCTGAAAAAGGCAGAATGCCTGGCTAAAATTCGCCCGGCAGTGCCGGATCAGAAGAAGCCGATCCTCTTTAGGCCCGCGCAAGGTGCGTTCATGCGGGAGCACTATCCCGTCCTGATAGGACGAGAGCTTGAGCCGGGCCACAAAACCCTTGCGCGAGGCCCGCTTTATCCGGCCGGATATTTTTCTATCGAATTCGTGGTAATAGGCGTAGATCGCGGGCTCTTTATCCCGGATCAATATCTCTTGTTCCTGCCATGTCTTGAAAGTCTCAGCCGCGCGCGTGTAGCGATTGTTCCTGGGCCCGTCCTTTGCTTCGTCTTTTCCAAGGATCAGCCGGATGACATTATAAGGTGAAAGCTCATAAAGAGAGTCCCTCATCTCGGGGTTGATCACATCGTATGGAGGAGCCATTACCTGTTCCAACCTCTCGATTTTTTCCAGGTTGTATCGTAGTCCTCTAAATGGTGCGATTTCTACCATGGCTCGACATCCGAAAGAATCAAGTAAATTTCAACAACTCCCCGGAGGGTATAACGCCTTCCCGCAAGACGCAAGGAGGCTCGCGGAGCAAATCCAGCACTGTAGAGCCAGAATTGGGTTCAAGCCGTCCGGCATCCAGGATAAGGTCAAGCTCCCCCCCGAGAGACCCTTCAATTTCTAAAGCAGTAAGCAGGTTTTCTTCGTGAGCCGGGTTTGCGCTTGTGGAAGTTATCGGCGCTCCCAGTTCCGAGCACAGCCTTCTTGCCGAGGCCAGACCCGGAACACGGATTCCCAGCCCTTCGGCTGACCCAATGAGGTATTTACGAACCCGCGCGCGCAAAGGCAGGATCAGGGTCAAAGGCCCTGGCCAGAACCGCCCGGCAAGTCTCTCGGCAAGATCATTCATCTCCACCCATTCCCGTGTCATCTCCAGGTCTGCCGCAATGACCGAGACAGGGTCGTTAGAGTTCCTGCCCTTGATCCCTCGCACCCTAGCCACCGCGGCTTCCTTGCGCGCATCCGCTCCCAGCCCGTAAAGTGTCTCCGTAGGATAAGAAACAACACCGCCAGCCTCAAGGACCTCAATCGCCCGGTGTATCTCCGGGCCAGGATTGTCCCTGTCCATCAATATTATTTCAGTCACCGGCTCAATACCAGGTTATGGAAGTCCTCGTCTCTTTTCCTTCCGCGCACAAGTATTGCGTGGCCTTCCTTTACCCCGAGGGGCTCGGCCAGTGCCCGGCACTTGATCAATGTCAGGAAAAAGATGTTTCCACCTAACTCTCCCAGGCATTCAAAATTGGCCTGCCCCTTGCTCACTATCATGTCCGCGCTCGAGAACACCTCTTGAAATTCCGGGCTTGATGATGCAAGGTCTATTCCCATTTTTGCCGCCCCGGTGGTTATGATCTCAAGTCCCGGCATACGGTTCAGCCCGGCCATCCTGGCATCCGCCACAAGTGCATCATTCAGTGCCGGGCCGCCTTTCACCGCCACCTTTATCTCTTTTCCTCGATTCGAAAACTCTCTCAGCAGATACCTGTCAAACACGATCTCGCCCGCGTTGTCAGCGAGAAAGAGTATTGACCCGCTTTGTTCAAGGGCTTGTTCAAGTGCTTCCATGTCAAGGATCGAGAACTCGGTCTTGAGCAAGTCCGGAATCTTATCCTCCCAGGAAGCCTCGTCAATGATGGCAAAGTCTATGATGTTGCCAGCTATGCTGATCCGGATAGCCCTCATAAGACGGTCTTTATCATCACCAGCCTCTTTAAGATATGGTTCTGCCCATCTCTCGCAAACCCTTTTCGCGCCCTGATTTGACGCCTGCTTGAGCTCGAGAAAAGGGTCCTCCATACCAAGAGCCCTGTTAACCTCCGGGAGAAAGTCGGCCGCGATCATAGGCGGAGGGCGGTTCAGGTCTATCCTGCTCAATAGATCAAGCGCGATCTTCACCGCTTTTATCTTTCCTGGCTCATCACACCCTGTGGCCCGCGCAGTGGTCAGCGCGAGCCGCAAGAGACACGGGATGCACTCGGCAAACGCGTTCATCTCTTCCGCTTCCTCGTATCTGTCTTTTTTCTGGCCTTGAGCCTTCTTGCCTTTTCTTCCACGCCAGCGGAAAGGGCCTTGCGATATTCTCTCAGGCGCATGGCCAGACCCCGGTCATTGAGGGATAGTATTCTAGCGGCAAGGACAGCCGCATTCCGCGCTCCTGGTTCCCCCACGCCAACGCATGCCACAGGCACCCCGGCAGGCATCTGTGTGGTGGCAAGGAGCGCGTCTATTCCGAGAAGCGGCCCTGAAGCCAGTGGCACACCTATAACCGGAATGTCCGTATGCGAGGCTATCACTCCAGCGAGATGTGCGGCTCCTCCTGCACCGGCAATGATCAGCTTCAGGCCACGGTCGCTTGCCTTCAAGGCATACTCCCGCACCCTATCCGGGGACCGGTGTGCGCTTGCGATGGTCATCTCATGGGGAATACCAAAAATCCTGAGCACCTCCGCGCATTTTTCCATCACCTTCTCATCCGAATCACTGCCCATCACAACACCAACCACAGGTTGAGACATATCCATCCCTCCTCTTTAGCTGAATGGAAAATTAAGCTAACATACCTCACCTTGATTCGCAAGCAGGTTAAAGAAGAAGGGTGTGCGACATAAATGGTGACTATCCATGAAATATACGGCTCCTCTTGA